>NZ_JBEXUE010000200.1:0-17177 GCF_040614275.1 Streptosporangium sp. NPDC006013 | reverse complement strand
TGGACCGAGGAGAGCGGGGTTGCGAGGAACGAGCGGCCCCGGTCGACGAGGGAAGGAGCCGGGTAAGAGCGGCCGAACCGCGACGCGTTAGCGTCGCCGGCAACTCGTGAGGAACGAGCGGCCTCCCTCGACGAGGGAAGGAGCCGGGTAAGAGCGGCCGAACCGCGACGCGCAGCGTCGCCAGAGGCAGGCCCGAGCCGGGACGCGCTAGCGTCGCCAGCAGTCCGTGATTGATCGGTTACGCTTTGCTTGCGATTGGCCGTCTCGCCCTCCTGATCTGGCTCGCTTCTGTAGCCTGAGTGCGAAATCGACGTGGAGGCAGCGCATGTTGAAGGAAACGGTCGACCCGGCCCACCCCGGGATCTCCTGGACCTGAACGCGCGCCCTTTGGAACCCTAGGGTGGCCGCTTTGCGTGGACTGCCGTGGTTTGCCAAGGTCTATCTGATCCTTGTCATCGGAGCCGCCTTCGTGCTGCTCGGATACAGCGTGGCGGCGGACGGTCGCCTGGATCGGCTCGACTGGTCCAACCTCATGGTGCTTGCCCTGCTGTTCCTGGTGTGCGAGTCGGTGCCCACCCTGCTGAGCGTCAGGCAGGCGGCGGTGTCGGTCAGCTTCTCCGCCGTGCTCGCCGCGGTGGTGCTGCTCGGCCCCGAGGGGGCGGCGCTGGTCGGCATGACGGCCATGTTCAGCGTGCGGCCCGGCCTGCCGCTGGTGAAGCGGCTGTTCAACAGCGCCCAGTTCGCCATCTGCGGCTACGTCGCGGGCCGGGTCTACGTGGCGCTCGGTGGCAGAGCCGAGGTGCCCACCATCGCCGGATTCGACGAGATCATCGTGCCGTTCGCGGGCGCGGCGGCCGTCTTCGTGCCCCTCAACTTCGTCCTGATCGCGTTGGTGCTGGCGGTCACGGGCCAGGCCGATCAGGTGCCGCTGCGGGGCGTGGCCCAGTTCATGGTCTCCTACTTCGGTTACGCCACCTTCGGCCTGCTGATCGCGGGGCTGTGGGCCACGGTCAATTCGATCTCCGCGGTGCTCGTGCTGCTCCCACTCTTCGTGGCCCGCTGGGCCTTCGGCCAGTACCTCGCGCAGCAGCGCTCCTACGACGCCACGATCGCCGCGCTCTGCCAGGCGGTGGAGACCAAGGACTACTACACGCGCGGCCACTGCACCCGCGTCTCCCTGGCCGCGGGAATGATCGCTGAGGAGATCGGCATGGGGTCCGAGCGGTTGCGCGCGATCCGCTACGCCGGGATGCTCCACGACGTGGGCAAGCTGGGCGTGCCGACCAAGGTGCTGCAGAAGGACGGCCCGCTCAGCGAGGAGGAGTTCGCGGCCATCCAGCTCCATCCGATGCGCGGGCTGGAGATCGTGCGCGGCATCGACTTCCTGGACGAGGCGTTCGCCGGGATCATGCACCATCACGAGCGGCAGGACGGCAAGGGCTACCCGATGGGGCTGGCGGGGGACGAGATCCCGGAGTTCGCCAGGATCATCGCGGTGGCCGACGCCTTCGACTCGATGACCTCGGACCGTTCCTACCGCAATGCCCGTCCACGCGAGGTGGCCATGACCGAGCTGCGCAAGGGCGCCGGCACTCAGTTCGACCCGGTGATGGTCGTGGCGTTCATCAAGGCGGTCGACCGCGACGGCTGGGAGCCGCCGCGCACCGTCGTCACACCTCCGGCCGACGTGGCGGAGACCACCACGAAGGACCACGACGACCCGACCATGCCCATTCAGGTGGTGTCCGAGCGATGAACGGCTCCGGCGCCAACCGGGCTTTCCAGGCGCTCGACTCGGGTCAGCTGCTGCTGATCTGCGCGGCGGGCCTGCTGGCGGTGGCCGGGGTGGCCCACACGGCCGCGACAGGGCTGCTCGATCCCCAGATCGCCGTCGCCTTCGGCGCGTTGATCGCGGCGGGGGAACTGGCCAGGCTGACCATGCCCGGCAACAGGGAGGTGGCGCCGATCGGCGCGGCGGCCGCGCTCGGTTACACGCTCCTGCTGGACATGGGCGGTGTTCCCACCCGGCACTCGGCGCTCCAGGTCGTCGCGGTGCTCTCGGTCGGCATGGTCGCCGGGGCGCTGCCGCACCTCGCGGTGGGCCGCCCACCCCGCCTGGACGCGATGGCGCGCAGGCTGCTCACCGGCGCCCTGCTCGCGCTGGCCTACCGGCCGCTGGCAGGCCCGCTGTTCGACCTGGCCAGGGGCGATGAGAGCGGCTGGTGGCCCGCACTCGGAGTGATGGCCCTGTTCATCCTGCTCATGGTGGTGGCCGACGTGCTGCTGGCCGCCGCGCTCCGGGCCGAGCAGGTGCGTGCCGCCTTCAAGGTGGCCGTTCACGACGAGCTGTGGATGGCCGCGCCGTTGGGGGTCGCCGTCGCGGCCTCGGGCATCCTGCTCGCGCTCGCCTCGCACAGCATGGACATGGCCGCACTGCTGGTCTTCGCGGCGCCGCTGCTGGTCACCCAGGTCGCCTTCCGCAAGTACGCCGGGATCAGGGCCACCTATCTGCAGACCGTACGAGCGTTGTCGCGGGTCACCGAGGTCGGCGGTTATGTCGAGCCGGGGCATTCCCGCCGGGTGAGCCGCCTGGCGGTGGCGGTCGGGCGGGAGCTCGGCACGGCCGAGCCCGAGTTGCTGGAGCTCGAATACGCCGCGCTCATGCACGACATCGGTCAGCTGTCGCTGCGCGACCCGATTCCCGGCGGCGCCACGGTTCTCACCGACCCCGAGCAGGCGCGGCGCATCGCCGAGCTGGGCGCGGAGGTGATCAAGCAGACCGGGGTGCTGGACCGGGTGGCCGAGATCGTCCGTCGTCAGTGTGACACCTGCGCCGAGACGCCGCCCACGGCCAGCCGCATCATCAAGGCGGCCAACGCCTACGACGATCTCGTGGGTGGTTCCAGTGACCGCGATCGGGCAGGCGCCGCGCTGGAGCGTCTCCGGCTCGGCGCGGGCAAGGAGTACGATCCGACGGTCGTCGAGGCGATGGCCAGAGTGATCGACAGGCTGGCCCCGATCCATCGGCTTTAGGCTTTTCCTATAGCTGAACGCTGGCTGCGGCTCTGCCTGGAGCTGCTGGAACGGCCGGAGTCCGTCGACGGAAAGTACGACACAGGACTGGTGACTCGCATGCGAGCGTGATCAGCTCTGTCTGGCACAGTTGAAGAACGTTGAACGATGGGAGTTTCCGGTGGCTGAGATCCGCGCTGAGATGGTGGCGAATGTCTGGAAGGTCCTCGTGGCCGAGGGGGACACCGTAGAGGACGGCGACACCCTGCTCATTCTTGAGTCGATGAAGATGGAGATCCCGGTCCTCACCGAGGACGACGGCGTGATCGCCAAGCTGCAGGTCGCCGAGGGCGACGTCATCCAGGAGGGCGACCTGATCGCCGTCATCGAGTAGTTCCGCCCCCGCTCCCGGGAGTGAGGCGCGCGAGGAAGCGCTCGCGGTCGACGACGACGCGCTCGATGGTTCCGCTCGCGACGACGGACTTCCGATCGCGGGCGGTGAAGCCGAAGACCAGGCGGCGGCCGTCGACCTCGGTGAGTTCGACGGCGACCTCGATGTGCGTGCCGACCGGGCTGGCCGCCAGGTGCTCCAGAGAGACCCGTGTGCCCACGGAGGTCTGGCCGGGGGCCAGAGCTCCAGCGACCGCCTGGAGGGTCGCCTGTTCCGCGAGAGCCAGCACGCGGGGGGTGGCCAGCACGGGGACGTCCCCGCTGCCGACCTTCGTCGCGGTGTCCTCCTTCTCCACCATGGTGAGAAGCCGTGCCTGCAGACCGGGAGCGAGCGTCATGCGCGCCAGCATAGGCTCTGGTCCCGTGACCCCGTACTGCGACCACTGCGGCCGCCCGGAGGGCGAGGCCGACCACGCCGGGTGCCAGGCCGCGCGCGTGATGGAGCCGCCCCGTTACTGTGCCCGCTGCCGCCGCCGGATGGTGGTGCAGGTGACCCCCGGCGGCTGGTCCGCGCGCTGCGCCGAGCACGGTGTGACAAGCGGCTGACGGTGAACACCATGTGCCGGCTTTTTCGCCCGAATGTGGTTCGGTGGAGATGGGTCGCTTTCGCCCCGGCTCACGTCTTATCTGCGTAGTCTTGTAGGGTTTTACGGACTTTGCTGATGTGCTGTGGGTTGCCGTTGCGGTACCCGGGTCGGCTGTTTCGGGTATGACGCCCGAGTTGCCCCGGGCGCAAGGGTCTGCAAGGTGTACAAGTACGCCCAAAATTGCCGGGGTTTGTGCGATGCTACGGCACGCGTCTTGTTTGCGAGCCATACGGCATGCAGGGTTTCGTTACAGCGCCGTGATGGTGCCGCGATGCGAATCCGCTTTGTTGGAGAGCCCTGGCGTAGGAGTGGAGAGGGTTACGGGGGAGTAATGGTGGCCCAAGGCACGACGCTGGCGGGGCGGTATCGCCTGGATACCCGCATCGGCGCCGGCGGTATGGGCGAGGTGTGGAAGGGCGAGGACATGGTCCTGGCCCGCACCGTCGCCGTCAAGGTGCTGCTCCCGGGCCGTACCGACGATCCGGGCTTCCTGGTTCGCTTCCAGGGCGAGGCCAGGGCGATGGCGACGATCAACCATCCCGGGGTCGTCGACGTGTACGACTACGGGGTTCACGAGGTACCCGGCGCGGGGGCTACGGCGTACCTGGTGATGAAGTTCGTCGACGGCGAGCCGCTCGACCGCCTGCTCGGGCGGCTGCGACGCATCGCCCCCGGGGCCGCGATGGACCTCATCTCCCAGGCGGCCTCGGCGCTGCAGGCGGTCCACGACCAGGGCATCGTCCACCGGGACATCAAGCCGGGCAACCTGCTGGTGCGCTCGGACGGCACCCTGGTGCTCACCGACTTCGGCATCGCCAGATCCGACACCGCCAGCCGGCTGACGGACGCGGGCATGGTGCTCGGCACCGCCGCCTACTGCGCGCCGGAGCAGGCGGAGGGCGCACCCGTCACGCCCGCCGTGGACATCTACGCGCTGGGCGTGGTGGCGTACGAGTGCCTGGCCGGGCAGCGCCCGTTCGACGGTGACACGCCGGTCACCATCGCGCTCAAGCACATCCGCGAGGCGCCGCCGCCGCTGCCGCCGGACGTCCCGCCCGCGATCCGGGCGCTTGTGGAGCGCTCCCTCGCCAAGGATCCGGCCCGGCGCTTCCCCAGTGCCGCCGCCATGAGCGCCGCCGCCAGGCAGGCGGCCTTCGGCGCGGAGGGTGCCACCGCGCTGTCGCCGCAGGCAGGAAACGTCCCGGAGACCGGATGGCAGGTGCAGGCACCCCAGCAGGGACAGACCGGCTGGCAGGGCCAGGGACCGGCCATGCCGCAGACGGGTGGCTGGCAGGACGCGGTGCAACACCCCACCACGTC
Source organism: Streptosporangium sp. NPDC006013 (assembly GCF_040614275.1). Classification (NCBI taxonomy): domain Bacteria; kingdom Bacillati; phylum Actinomycetota; class Actinomycetes; order Streptosporangiales; family Streptosporangiaceae; genus Streptosporangium; species Streptosporangium sp. NPDC006013. The sequence goes on along the minus strand of NZ_JBEXUE010000200.1, from coordinate 11,808 downwards.
GGCGCACGGGGTGGGACCGGCCACCGAGACGGTCTCGCAGCACCGCGGTCGCCGCGCCGCGCGGAAGCAGGGGCGCAAGGGAGGGGTGATCGCGGCGTCGGTGGCGGCGGGCGCGATATGTGTCGGCCTCGTCACGGTGGCGATCAACGGGTTGGCGGCCTCAGGGTCGGTCCCTGACCCCGACCTCATGGGGGGGCAAACGGTGCCCACCGTCAGCGTGTCGCCGACGCCGCCGAAGAAGGGACCTCGCAAGCCGCCGTCCCCCACTCCCACGGTGACCCGCCTGACCCCGAACGATCGGCCCACGCCGACGGCGACCCAGGAGGACAAGCAGCCGTCTCCCACCGCGGAGGCCACGAAGACGCGGACCCCCACTCCTACTCCCACCGTCACTCCCACCCCGACCCTGCTGCCGAAGAAGAGTGTTCCCGCCACCATCGGGATGACGCCGGAGGCGGCGGCCGCGACGCTCAAGCAGGCGGGCTTCACGTCGAAGCTCTCCTACAGCGCCGACGTCGATCGTTCGGGGTGTGTCGAGGTGGTCGAGTCCCGCCCCGGCGCGGGAACGATGTGGAGCCCTTCCAAGCCGGTGGAGATCATCGCCGTCAACGTCGACTGCCCGCCCACGCCCACCCCGACGCCCACCCCGACCCCCAAGCTCTAGGCAGGCAAGGTAACGGCGGCTGTCCCGCGGGGGACCTTCTTCCCCTTCGGGGGCGGGCGGTGCCTCGCCGCGTCGTCGGTACGCCGCGGTGACCGACGACGCGGCGAGGCACCAGCCGGCCGATCCCCGTCACGGCGAGATCCGCCGGGCAGGGCCTAGATGCCCGTGGTCTGGCGGGGGTAGGCCACCGAGGGGTCGGTGGCGATGTTGACCATGTAGGGCACACCGGAGTCGAACGCGCGGCGCAGGGCCGGGCCGATCTGCGAGGGGTCGGTGACGAGCTCACCGCCACCGCCGAGGGCGGTCACCACCTGGTCGTAGCGGCACTGCGGCTGGAGGTCCGCGGCCACGTCGTAGCCGTAGAGCATCTGCATGGGGTGCTTCTCCAGGCCCCACATGCCGTTGTTGCCGCAGATCATCACGACCGGCAGGCGGTGCCGCACGAGCGTGTCGACGTCCATCAGCGAGAAGCCGGCCGCACCGTCGCCGAGCAGCAGCACCACCTGCGAGGAGGGACGGGCCACCCTGGCGGCGATGGCGTAACCCAGGCCCGTGCCCAGGCAGCCGTACGGGCCCGGGTCGAGCCAGTTGCCCGGCTGCTTCGGCTCGACGTACTTGCCCGCGTACGAGACGAAGTCACCGCCGTCGCCGATCACCACGGCGTCGTCGGCGAGGAGCTTGCCCAGCTCGCCGTAGATCCGCATCGGGTGGATCGGGTCGGCCGCGGACTCGAGCAGGGCGGCGTCGGCGGCGATGGCGGCCGAGGCCGCCTCGGAGAGCCGGGTCACCCAGGGCGCGTAGGCCTTGGGGGACACGCCCGCTTCGGCGCAGGCCGTGCCAAGCCCCCAGAAGAGCAGCGAGAGGTCGCCGGCGGCGGTGCCCGCGGGCTCCATGTGCGTGGTCAGCTGCGACGGCGCGTCGGCCAGGTGCACGACCTTGGCGAGCGGAGTGCCGTCCTTGCCGCCGAACCAGCCGTAGCCGAGGCGGAAGTCGATCGGGGTGCCGGCCACGATCACTAGGTCGGCCTGGGAGAACGCCGTTCCCCTGGCCCGGGTGACCAGCAGTTCGTGGCCGGCGGGCAGGATGCCGCGGCCCTGGCCGTTGGGGATGACCGGCAGGCGGTATTCCTCGGCGAAGCTCCTGGCGACCTCCTCGGCGCGGTCCATCCACACGTCGGAGCCGAGCACCAGCACCGGGCGCTGGGCCTCGGCGATCAGGCGGGCGATCGCGGCCAGCGCGTCGGGGTCGGGCTCCAGCGGCGACGGGGTCAGCGTCTCGGGGTCCTCTTCGAGCGCAGGCGCGGCCGAGAAGAGGTGGTCCATGTGGAAGTCGAGGAAGACGGGGCCGCGGTGCGGGGCGAGGGCGGTGCGGAAGGCCATCTCCACGTCCTGCGCGACGGAGTCGGCGCCCGAGCCGGTGAAGGCCAGCTTGGTGATCGGTGCGAACAGCGGCGGGTGGTCGATCTCCTGCAGCGCACCCGAACCCCACCGGGACTGGGGGGCACGGCCTCCCATGACCACGACGGGCGAGCCGTTGAAGTGCGCGGTGGCCACTCCGCTGACGCCGTTGGTGATGCCGGGGCCCGCGGTGAGCACGGCCAGCCCGGGTTTACGGGTGAGCCGCGCGGTCGCCTCGGCGGCGAAGACCGCGCTCTGCTCGTGGCGGACGTCCAGGATGGGCATCCCCTCGTGGACCGCGCCGTCGTAGAGCGGGAAGACATGTCCACCGGACAGGGTGAACATGGTCTCGATGCCGTATGCCTTGGAGATGGCGACCGCGATGTCACCTGCGTGCTTCGGAGACTCCATATCGCGCAACCTACCAGTCAGTCACTTAGCCGAACAGGGATTGTTCTCCCTGCCCAGATCCCCTCGCCTAATGCGGGCAGCACATATGGCATCCGGCTGGAGATAAGGGACCGGCATTCGTCGGCGGGAGGCTCAGAGAGTGTCGGAGAGCGCCTTGATGGGCATCTTCAGGTCCGCCAGCAGGCCGAGGTCGGCCTCGGCCGAGCGGCCCAGGGTGGTCAGGTAGTTCCCCACGATGATCGCGTTGATGCCGCCGAGCATGCCGTCGCGGGTGCCCAGGTCGCCCAGGGTCAGCTCGCGACCGCCCGCGTAGCGCAGGATCGTGCGGGGCAGCGCGAGCCTGAAGGTGGCGATCGTCCGGAGCGCCTCGGACCCCTCCAGCAGCGGGAAGGACTCGAAGGGCGTGCCGGGGCGCGGGTTGAGGAAGTTCAGCGGGACCTCGTCGGGCGCCAGCTCGCCCAGCTGCCCGGCGAACTCGGCCCGCTGCTCCCGCGTCTCGCCCATGCCCACGATGCCGCCGCAGCACAGTTCCATGCCGGCCTCGCGCACCATCAGGCAGGTGTCCCAGCGCTCCTCCCAGGTGTGGGTGGTGACGACCTTCCCGAAGTGCGACCTCGCGGTCTCCAGGTTGTGGTTGTAGCGGTGCACGCCCATCTCGGCCAGCTCGTCGACCTGTGCCTGGGTGAGCATGCCCAGCGAGCATGCGACGTTGATGTCGACCGCCTCGCGGATCGCCTTCACGCTCTGGCGGACCTGGTCCATCAGGCGCTGGTCGGGTCCCCGTACGGCGGCCACGATGCAGAACTCGGTCGCCCCGGTCGCGGCGGTCTCCCTGGCGGCCTCGACCAGAGAGGGGATGTCCAGCCAGAGGGAGCGGACCGGGGAGGAGAACTGCCCCGACTGCGAGCAGAAGTGGCAGTCCTCGGGGCAGCCGCCGGTCTTGAGGGAGACGATCCCCTCGACCTCCACCTCGGGACCGCACCACTTCATCCGCACCTCGTGGGCCAGGGCCAGCAGCTCGGCCAGGCGGTCGTCCGGCAGCTCCAGGCAGCGCAGGGCCTGCGCGGCGTCGAGACCACGGCCTTCCGCCAGCACCTGCGTCCTGGCGATCTCGAGGATGTCGCTCATCAAATACCTCCAGCGTGGAGATCCCGGGTGCGGCCCCGGGAAGGGGCGGGATCCCCGGCTTCCACCGGGGAGGACGTCGAGCGGTTCGGATCCGCGGTCGTGGCTACGGGGAAAGCCTAAGGGTGGTGCGGAAGGCGGCGGGGTCGAAACCACCGCCCAGCGCCGGCCCCAGCCCGGAGTGGGCGGCGCGGGCGAAGGCATCGCGCTCCAGCAGCCCGGCACCCTCGGGAAGGGCGCCCGTCAGCGGCCGGGCGGCCAGCATCTCCAGATCCGCGACGTTGCTCCGCTCGGCGAGACCGGGCGCGGCCGGCCAGGAGCCGATCACCACCCCGGCCGGCTCCAGCCCTCGGTGGGCCATCGCCTCCAGCGTCAGCGCGGTGTGGTTGAGCGTGCCCAGCCCGGCCCTGGTCACCAGGAGCACCGGTGCCGAGAGCGCCCTGGCCAGGTCGGCCAGGGTCGCGCCCTCCTCGTCGAAGCGGACGAGGAGCCCGCCCGCCCCCTCGACGATCACCAGCCGGTGTGAGTCGGCCAGCTCGCCGACCCGGTCCGCCACCCGGGCGAGGGAGACCGGCGGCAGACCGGCCAGGCGCGCCGCCGCCGCGGGAGACAGCGCGGCGGGGTATCTGGCCGACTCGAAGGTCGTCCGTACCCCGGACAGCCGGATGACGTCGTCCACGTCGCCGGGTTCGGTGTCCGACACCCCGGTCTGCGCGGGTTTCACCACGGCCACGGAGGAGCCCCGCTCCCTGGCGAGCGAGGCCACCGCCGCGGTGACGACGGTCTTTCCCACCCCGGTGTCGGTCCCGGTGACCACGAGAATGCTCACCCGTCCCAGCTTAGGTGGGTCAGGGGCGACGCAGGCGGGTGACGAACTTGTAGCGGTCGCCCCGGTACAGGGACTGGGCCCACTCGACCGGGTTGCCGTCCGCGTCGAAGGCGTGCCTGGTGAGCAGGAGCAGCGGCAGGCCCGCGTCGACGCCGAGCACCTGCGCGTCGTACGGGGTGGCCAGCACGGTCTCGATGATCTCCTCGGCGTCGGTCAGTCGCACGTTGTACGCGTTGTACAGCGTCTCGTACAGCGAGGAGTGCATCTCCAGCTCCCGCCGCAGGCGGGGGAAACGCCGGGCCGACAGGTGGGTGGTGTCGATCGACATCGGCTCGCCGCTGGCCAGGCGTAGCCGGTGGATGCGCAGCACGCGGCCGCCGGCGTTGATGGCCAGGCGGCGGGCCAGCTGCTCGTCGGCGGTGACGTAGCTGATGTCAAGGATCTTGGTGTCGGGTTCGAGGCCGACGGTCCGCAGATCCCCGGTGTAGGAGGTCAGCTGGAGGACCTGGGCGACCTTGGGCTGTGCGACGAACGTCCCCTTGCCCTGGATGCGCACCAGGCGACCCTCGACCACGAGCTCGGACAGGGCCTGGCGCACCGTGGTGCGCGACGTCTCGAAGCGGACCGCGAGGGCTCGCTCGGGGGGCAGGGCGCTGCCCGCAGGCAGGCTCTTGGTGAGGGTGAGCAGGCTGCGCTTGACGTCGTAGTATTTCGGGATTCTCGGGGAGTCGTCGCTCACATGGTCACCTTCATCTCGGCCACGGCGGTGAGTGCACCCCTGATCACCGCTAGATCGTCGGAACTCAGATTGGCCCGTGCCGTCAACCGCAGGCAAGAGCGGCCGACCGGCACCGAGGGCGGCCGGAAGCATCCGGTGCGCACCCCGTGTTCCGCACAGATGAGGGCGGCCCGAAGTGCGATCTCGGGTGGGCCGAGCACTACGGGGACGACCGCACCCGCCGGATCGCCGCTCTCCAGGCCGAGATCGCGGGCCATAGCGGCCAGCTTCCTCGCCATGGTTCGCACGCGTCCGGGCAGTTCGGGCTGATGGTGAAGGATATCGACAGCGGCGAGTGCCGCGGCCACGCTGCCGGGTGCCAGCCCGGTGTCGAAGATGAACGACCGGCCCGTGTCCACAAGGGTTTGGATGACCTCGGGCGCGCCCAGTACGGCTCCGCCCTGGGCACCCAGGGACTTGGACAGTGTGATCGTTCTCACAATGCCCGGTTCGGCCGCCAGCCCCGCGGCGTGTACAGCGCCCTGTCCGCGCGGCCCGATGACCCCGATCGCGTGGGCCTCGTCGACGACCAGCAGCGCACCCTGCCGCACCGTCGCCGCGTGCAGCTCCGCGAGCGGGGCCAGATCGCCGTCCACGGAGAAGACCGCGTCCGTGACCACGATCGCGTGCTCCTCGTCCCGGCAGGCCAGCGCCCTCTCCACGGCGGCGACGTCCCGGTGCGGGGTGACCACGACCCGCGAGCGCGACAGCCGGCAGGCGTCCACTATCGACGCGTGGTTGCCCGCCTCGGAGACCACCAGGGCGCCCCTGCCCAGAGCCGCGACGGCGGCCAGGTTGGCCAGGTAGCCGGAGGAGAACACCAGGGCGCCCTCCGCGCCGGTGAAGGCGCACAGTCGTGCCTCCAGGCGCGCGTGCAGGGCCGTGGAGCCGGTGACCAGGCGGGACCCCGTGGAGCCGGTACCCCAGGTGCGTGTCGCCGCCACGGCCGCCTCGGCCAGCCGCTCGTCCCTGGCCAGGCCGAGGTAGTCGTTGGAGGCCAGATCGACGAGGCCGTCGTCGTCCGGTGTGCGGGCGCGCAGGGTCCGCCGCAGCCCCGCGGCGTCCCTCGTGGCCGCCGCCGTACGGAACCGGGCCAGCGGATCAGGGATCTGCTCCATAAGCGGCATCTTTTCAGCAGGACTCACCCGATTCGCGTTCGGGCCTGGAAAGAACGCATGATGCACGAGTGCCGACTCTAAGCGACCTGGCGGTCCGTCACACCGCGCTCGACGATGCGGACCTTGAGTGGATGCACTCGCTGGTCTCCGACTGGCAGCTCCTCGCGGACCTGTCCTTTGCCGACCTGATCCTGTGGATCCCGCTGAAGGACGGCTCCGGCTGGGTCGCGATCGCGCAGATGCGGCCCACCACCGGGCCGACCGTCTATCACGACGACATCGTGGGCATGATCGCGGCGAGGGGCGAACGGCCGCTGCTGGAGACCGCCTGGAACGAGCGGCGCATCTGCCGCGAGGGCGATCCGGACTGGTCGAGCGGGGTGCCGGTGCGCGAGGAGACCATTCCCGTGCGGCGGGCCGACCACTTCCTGGGCGTCATCCAGCGCTCGACGAACCTGTCCTCCGCGCGGACCCCCTCCAGGCTGGAGCTGACGTACCTGCAGAGCGCCTCCGACCTGGCCCAGATGGTGGCCGAGGGCCGCTTCCCGTTCTCCGGTGCGGAGCCGATCCTGGTCCGCTCCCCGCGGGTGGGCGACGGGCTGCTCCGGCTCGACCGGGCGGGCCGTGTCACGTACGCCTCGCCGAACGCGCTGTCGGCCTACCGGCGGCTGGGCCTCACCGCCGACCTGGTCGGTGCGGAGCTGGGCCGTACGACCGCCACGCTCTGTTACTCCGACGAGCCCATCAACGAGAACCTGATGATCGTCGCGAGCGGGCGAGAGCCCAGGGAGACGGAGGTGGAGTCGGGCGGCACCGTGGTGCAGCTGCGGGCGATCCCGCTGATCGTCGGTGGCGGAAGGATCGGCGCTCTGGTGCTCATCAGGGATGTGACCGAGCTGCGCCGCCGTGAGCGAGAGCTGATGACCAAGGACGCCACCATCAGGGAGATCCACCACCGGGTGAAGAACAACCTGCAGACGGTGGCCGCGCTGCTGCGGCTCCAGGCCAGGCGGCTGCGGCTGCCGGAGGGCAGGGAGGCGCTGGAGGAGGCGGTACGCAGGGTCGGGTCGATCGCGATCGTGCACGAGACGCTCTCCCACACGCCCGAGGAGCAGGTGGACTTCGATGACATCGCGGACAGGGTGATCGCGATGACGGGAGAGGTCGCGGCCCCGGAGACGCAGGTCGTGCCGCGCCGGGTGGGGAGCTTCGGGGTGCTGCGCTCGGAGATCGCGACGCCGCTGGCGATGGTCCTCACGGAGTTGCTGCAGAACGCGGTCCAGCACGGGCTGGCGCAGCGTCAGGGTAAGCTCCAGGTGATCGTGTCGCGCGGGGCCGAGCGGTTGGACGTGATCGTGTCCGACAACGGCAGCGGGCTGCCGGAGGACTTCGACCTGGACCAGACCACCAGTCTGGGGTTGCAGATCGTACGGACCCTGGTGGTGGGCGAGTTGTCCGGGCGGCTGGCCATCGAGCCGCGACAGGGCGGCGGCACCGAGGTGAGCCTGAGCATCCCCCTCCCCGCGGCTTGAGCGGCGGGGCAGGGAAACCGCGTCAGATCGAAACCTCACAGCGAGGCCGCATCGCCGACCGGACCAAGGAGCGGAACATCCTTACCGCAACGCGTGGCGTCGCCGTTGACGCAACGCGAAACGGAACAAACGAAGAGGTAGGAAACCAGGTCAGAGCGCTTCACCACAACGCCACGCCGGTGACCGGTCAGATGCCACCTTGGGGACGTGCTCATGCCCTACCCCGAGGGACTACCGTGAGGCCGCGCCGGGGACTGGACTGAGGAGTGAAGGAGCGAAGCGGATGAACGACGAGGGAAGGAGCCGGGTCTGAGCGGCCTCACTGCGACGCGCAGCGTCGCCATCGGCACGCGGCCGAACCGCGACGCGTTAGCGTCGCAGTAAACACTGTTAAACGCTACTGCGGGCGCGGGCTCGGGCCGTACGGCGCTTGAAGGCGCGTCGCTCGTCCTCGCTCAGGCCGCCCCAGACACCGGCGTCCTGCCCGGACTCCAGCGCCCACTTCAGGCATGCTTCACTGATGGTGCAAGTACGGCAGACCTGCTTCGCTTCTTCGATCTGCATCAGGGCGGGGCCGGTGTTGCCGATCGGGAAGAACAGCTCGGGGTCCACGTCACGGCAGGCAGCTCGGTGGCGCCAGTCCATGCGTCCACTCCTTAGTAAAGAGGAGCCCTTACGCGCTCCAACGGCTCACTTTGTGAAGAGTTTCACTAACCAGCGCGAACAACTCCCCGATCCGTGGTTCGGCTCGGGGCACGTCCGCTTGATCGCCGATGGCCTGGGAGCGGGGTGCCGCTCAAAGGTCCTACGTTCCGACGTCAATCTCGAGATTGTCAGCCACGCTCAGTACACGCAAGAGGTTTGGAAGAAGGTTTTGCCTGAAATGGATGTCGGATGCGTCACACAATGACGGGATGTAACGGGTTAGACCAAGACTCGTAACGCGTTAGGGATAGAGCGGAACGTTATCCTCTCAACCTCCCCCAGGTAGTCCCCGTCCAGCTGAAACGCCACGGGCCGCCCAGCACTCAGCGTGAACTCTCTCTCGTCATGGAGCTGCACCAGATGACGGCCGGTGGGCAGAGTGTCGCGGGCGCCGATGATCTGAGGCATCAGCTGGAGCATGCTCGGCAGGCCCAGGCGCTGCAGGCCCAGCAGGTCAAGGCCGGTCTCGAAGCTCGCCCACGGGGTCGGTGAGACCGGCCGCGGGCCGATGTACGTCCAGGGTGAGGTGTTGGAGACGACGGCCATGTAGATGCCGCCGGTCGGCGGCACCTCCGGCCCCTCGACGGTCATCGAGGGGTGACGCTTGTCCGTCGACATGTAGTGGTGTAACGCGGTGTTCACATAGCGCGCGGGCGTGGCCTTGCGGCCGGTGCCCCTTATCCCCTCGACCGCCCTGACCACCTCGGCGTCGTACCCCAGGCCACTACAGAACGTGAAATATCTAGTCTGGTCATCCCAGATCGCCTGACCGAGGCCGACGATCCGCTGCCGGCCGTCACGGATCGCCTCCAGGATCGCCCCCACCGCCTCGACCGGGCTGTTCGGCAGGCCGAGGGCCCTGGCGAAGACGTTGGCGCTGCCGCCGGGGATGGCCAGCAGCGCCGGTCGGTCGACCGAACTGCCCTCGTCGCCGCCCTTTCCGTCCACCGGGTCGAGCAGCCCGTTCACTGCCTCGTTGATGGTGCCGTCACCGCCCAGTACGGCCAGCACGTCGTAACCGGAGGCGTGGGCCTTGCGGGAGAGCTGTGTCGCGTGTCCCCGGTAGCCGGTCTCCTCGACGGTCAGGTTCATCGTCGCGCTCAGCGCCCTGATGAGCACATCCCTGGTCCGCTGGTTGGTCGTCGTCGCCTTCGGATTCACCAGGAGCATCGCGCGCATAATCTCAGCGTATCCGCCGGACCCCGGACTTCCGTCGAAACCCGACCTTCCGTCAAGACCTGAGCCGGGACGGCAAAGAACGGTGTGGCGCCCCCCGGCGATAGGGTTGACACCGTGTCGAACCGTCCGATGACCCTCACCGTCGCCGCCGCCGTCATGGCTGTGGAAGGCACCACAGCTCTGCTCCTCGGCGGCTACGTCGGCGTGGAGACCGTGATCGGCCGGTCATCCGACCTGATGACCTCGATCGCCGTCGCGGTGTGCGGGATCATCATCGGCGCGGCTCTGCTCTGGGTCGGCTGGGGCATGATCCAGGTCGAGCGGTGGACTCGGAGTCCGGGTGTGGTGACGCAGATCTTCGCCATCCCGATCTCGGTCACGCTGATCCAGTCCGACCAACTGGTGATCGGCATCTCGCTGATCACCCTGGTGGTGATCGGACTGGTCACGCTACTGTCTCCGCCGACGACGCACGCCCTCTACGGGGACCAGGATTAGGCACGTGCCCACCGGGGCCGGTCAGACGGGGCCTCGCCGCATTGTCACAGGTCACCGCGGCACACCGCGGTTCCCTCCGCCGCCTTGTACGAGGCACCACCTGACCGATCCGCGCAGGCAGGCCCTAGTCGTCCACGGTCAGGCCCTCGCGGAGCTGGGCGAGTGTCCTGGCGAGCAGCCGGGACACGTGCATCTGCGAGATGCCGAGCTCGGTGGCGATCTGGGACTGTGTCATGTTGCCGAAGAAACGCAGCAACAGGATTCGCTTCTCGCGCGGAGGCAGCCGCTCCAGCAGGGGCTTGAGCGACTCGCGGTACTCGACGCCCTCCAGGGAGTCGTCCACGATGCCGAGGGAGTCGGCCACCGCCGGCGCGTCGTCGTCGCCGGAGTCGGGCGCGTCGAGGGAGACCGTGGAGTAGGCGTTGGCCGACTCCAGCCCTTCGAGCACCTCCTCCTCGCTCATCTTCAGGAACGTGGCCAGCTCGGCCACGGTCGGCGCGCGTCCCTCCCGCTGGGAGAGCTCGCTGATCGCCTTGGTGAGCGAGAGCTTCAGCTCCTGCAGCCGGCGCGGCACACGGACCGCCCAGCCCTTGTCACGGAAGTGACGTTTGATCTCGCCGACGATCGTCGGGGTGGCGTAGGTGGAGAACTCCACGCCGCGGCCGAGATCGAAACGGTCGATCGACTTGATCAGACCGATGGTCGCGACCTGTGTGAGGTCGTCCAGCCACTCGCCCCGGTTGCGGAACCGGCGGGCGAGATATTCGACGAGGGGCAGGTGGAGCTCGACGAGCTCGTCACGGATGCGCTGGCGCCGGGGGTCGTCGGAGGTCAACTCCACCAGCTCTGCGAAGAGCAGGCGCGCACGCACCCGGTCGGGCACCGCGTGGTCGCTGGCGGCCATGGCACGAGTCCTTTCCGTCACGCCGGCCTCGCCGCGCCTCGGCGCTTGCGGAGGACGATCGCCATACGGTCGGGGGAGTCGGTTACGGCATCCACATCATCAGCCAGGGCGGTGAGCACCATCCACGCGAAATCGTCGCGCTTCGGGGGGGTGCTTCCCACCGTGCTGACCTCAACCCGCACCTTCATCAACTGCCCGGTGAGTTCGAACTCGGCGGTCAGATCGGTGCCGGGGACAGCCTGGGTCAGCAGCATCGCACACGCCTCATCGACCGCGATCCGTAGATCCTCGATCTCGTCCAGCGTGAAGTCCAGCCGTACGGCAAGTGCGGCTGTCGCCGTACGCAGCACGGACAGATAAGCACTCGTTGCCGGCAGCCGGACGCTCACCACGTCACGGATCCCGCCCATGCCGACCGCGGGCGCCTCGGTGTGTTCGGTCACGTTCCTCCTCGCAGAGTCGCTGACTGCAACCTACAGCCCTGAGACGGTGGTTGGCCCATTTGGACTCGCGATCGGGGCGATTTGACTGTATTGATTACGAAGCTAGCGCGTGTCGTTCCTATGGCGACGCTGCGCGTCGCGGTTCGGCCCTGTGCTGACTGCGACGCTGGCGCGTCGCGGTTCGGCCGCTCTTACCCGGCTCCTTCCCTCGTCGACCGGGGCCGC
>NZ_JBEXUE010000199.1:0-17190 GCF_040614275.1 Streptosporangium sp. NPDC006013 | reverse complement strand
TGACACGCCGATGAACCGCCACCGAGGTATCCGGAGCGCCTTCCGCCTCGTGCGATGTCCGAGGAGCCGCCCACCGGCCGGTGAGCGTGACACGCTTCCGGGTGAGATCCGCAGGTCAGCGAGTGTCGGATCCGGCTCGGGCCAGGGTGGCGCGAGCGGCCTCCAGCCGGGCGACCGGGACACGGAACGGCGAGCAGGACACGTAGTCCAGACCCATCTGGTGGCAGAAGTGGATCGAGTCAGGGTCTCCGCCGTGCTCGCCGCAGATGCCCAGCTTCAGGTCGGGCCGGACCTTGCGGCCCTCCTCCGCGGCGATGCCGACGAGCCTGCCGACGCCGTCACGGTCCAGGGTCTCGAACGGGGAGACACCGAAGACGCCAAGCTCGAAGTACCTGGAGAAGAACGCGGCCTCGACGTCGTCGCGAGAGAAACCCCAGGTCATCTGGGTCAGGTCGTTGGTACCGAAGGAGAAGAACTGGGCGGCCTCGGCGATCTGGCCGGCGGTCAGCGCCGCGCGCGGCACCTCGATCATCGTGCCGATCAGCGCCTCGACCCCGGCCTCGGCAAGGATCTTCCGCGCCTCGTCCTTGACGTGCTCCAGTTCCTGGACCGCGGCCACGAGCGGAATCATGATCTCCGCGCGGCTGCCGGGCACGGCCTTGGCCGCCGCCGCGATCGCCCGGACCTGCATGGCGAACACGCCGGGGATGACCAGGCCGAGCCGGACACCGCGCAGGCCCAGCATCGGGTTCTGCTCGTGGAGCCGCTTGAGCGCGGCCAGCAGCTCGCGGTCCTTCTTCTCCGCCCCGTCGCCCGCGAGGGCGACCTTCACCGACAGCTCGGTGAAGTCGGGCAGGAACTCGTGGAGCGGCGGGTCGATCAGGCGGATCGTGACGGGCAGCCCCTCCATCGCCTGGAAGATCCCCGTGAAGTCCGCCCTCTGCAGCGGCTCCAGCGCGGCCAGTGCCCGCTCACGCCCCGTCTCGGAGGTGGCCAGCACCAGGTCCTCGACCAGGCTGCGACGCTCGCCGAGGAACATGTGCTCGGTACGGCAGAGCCCGATGCCCTGGGCACCGAACCTGCGCGCCCTGGCGGAGTCCTCGGCGTTGTCGGCGTTGGCGCGCACGGCCATCCGGCGTACCTCGTCGGCGTGGGACATGATCCGGTGCACGGCGCCGACGAGCTCGTCGTCCTGGTCGCCCACACCCTCGAAGTACTCCACGATCGGAGAGGGGACCACGGGCACCTCACCGAGGTAGACGGTCCCGCTGGTGCCGTCGATGGAGATGACGTCACCCTCGGAGACCACGACGCCGGAAGACGTGGTGAACCTGCGGTCCTTGACCGAGACATCCAGTTCCTCGGCCCCGCAGACGCAGGTCTTGCCCATGCCCCTGGCGACCACGGCGGCGTGCGAGGTCTTGCCGCCGCGGCTCGTCAGGACGCCCTGGGCGGCGATCATTCCGGCCAGGTCGTCGGGGTTGGTCTCCCTGCGGACCAGGATGACCGCCTCTCCCCGCGCGGCGAGCTCGACGGCCCGCTCGGTGGAGAAGACGGCCTTGCCGACGGCCGCGCCCGGCGAGGCGTTCATCCCCTTGGCGATCACCTCGCCGCCGGAGTCGGCGGCGAAGCGGGGGAACATGAGCTGGGCGAGCTGGTGGCCGGTCACCCGGGTCACGGCCTCGTCGAGGTTGATCAGCCCCTGGTCGGCGAGCTGCACGGCGATACGGAAGGCCGCGCCCGCGGTCCGCTTGCCCACCCGGGTCTGGAGCATCCAGAGCCTGCCGCGCTCGACGGTGAACTCGATGTCGCACAGGTCCCGGTAGTGGTTCTCCAGCGTCTCCATGATCCGCATGAGCTCGTCGTAGACGGCCTTGTCGAGGCTCTCCAGCTCCTGCAGCGGCATGGTGTTGCGGATGCCCGCGACCACGTCCTCGCCCTGGGCGTTCTGCAGGTAGTCGCCGTAGACGCCCTGCTGTCCCGAGCCGGGGTCGCGGGTGAAGGCCACACCGGTTCCGGAGTCCATGCCGCAGTTGCCGAAGACCATCGAACAGACGCTGACCGCAGTGCCCAGGTCGGCCGGGATGCGTTCCTGACGGCGGTAGAGGACGGCTCGCGGGGCGTTCCACGACTTGAACACGGCCTCCACCGCCATGCTCATCTGCCGGTGGGGGTCCGCGGGGAAGTCCTCGCCGGTCTGGGCACGGACGATGTCCTTGTAGGTCGCGACCAGGCGCCGGAAGTCGGCCGCCTCCAGCTCCAGGTCGTGGCGGCCGGCCTTGAGCTCCTCCAGGGCCTCGTCGAAGAGCTCACCGTCGATGCCCTGGACGGTCTTGCCGAACATCTGGATGAGGCGCCGGTAGGAGTCCCAGGCGAAACGCTCGTTGCCACTCGCCTGCTTGGCCAGTCCGTGGACCGATTCGTCGTTCAGACCGATGTTGAGAACGGTCTCCATCATGCCGGGCATGGAGAACGCGGCCCCCGAGCGCACGCTCACCAGGAGTGGGTCGTCGGCCTGGCCCAGTCGGCGCCCCATCTTGGCCTCCAGTGCGGCCAGGTGCGCGGAGACCTCCTCCCGCATTCCCTCGGGAATGACCCCGTCCCGCAGGAAGTTCTGGCAGGCCTCGGTGGTGATGGTGAAGCCGGGGGGAACCGGCAACCCGAGATTGGTCATCTCCGCGAGGTTTGCCCCCTTACCTCCGAGCAGACCCTTGAGATCTTTGTTGCCCTCGGTGAAGTCGTAAACGTACTTGGGCACGGTTGCTCCTTCTTCGACTTCAAAACCGGCGTCTGATTCCGCCTCCCTGCGGACTCTACCGACGAACAAGACGACGAAACGGCACCCATCAGGCAACACTGCATTGTCCCAGCTCAGAGCAAGTGAACCGGTCTAATCCAATTCAAATCTGGGCCAAATACGCGATGATATTGATCATCTCAGAAACCGACTCCCACCAATTGGTGTAAACCAATTCCGCCGGCTTCAACGCCGTTCACGGCGGGCTCGGCGACCGGCCGGGCATCAACTACACCGCCGCATGACTCGGGCTTTTCATACAGATACTGTGGTAGGGGGGAGCCGCCTCAGGATCCCTCTCACAGCTACACCGCCATATAAACCGGGCTTTTCACACAGAGCCGCGGGGAACGGCCTCAGGAGCCCTCCCGCAGCCGGTACCCCCTACTGATCACGGTCTCGATCACGCCCTCGGCGCCGAGCTTGCGCCGCAGATTGCCCACCGTCACCCGCACGGTGTTGGTGAAGGGGTCGGCGTGCTCGCCCCAGACGTGCTCGAGCAGTTCCTCCGCCGAGACCACGTGCCCGCAGCGGGCCATCAGGTAGCGCAGCACGCCGAACTCCTTCGGGGTGAGCCCCAGCTCCCGTCCCCGCGCTCGGGCCTCGGCCCTGGAGATGTCCAGCCGCAGGTCCCCCACCTGCAAGATCGCGGTGTCGTCGCCCTGCTCCCGGTGCGGCAGCGCGCGCACCCTGGCCAGCAGTTCGGGAAAGGCGAACGGTTTGACCAGGTAGTCGTCGGGCCCCTCGTCCAGCCCGAGAAGCCGGTCGTCCAGCCGGTCCCGCGCGGTCACCATGATGATCCGCGCGGTCCGGCCGTGGGCGGTCCGCCGCAGCGCGCGGCACAACTCGAAGCCGTCACGGCCGGACAGGTCGAGGTCGAGCAGGACCACGTCGTACGGGTCGGCCTGCAGCCTCTCGGCGGCCTGCGCCGTGTCCCGGGCGACGCAGACCGTGTAACCAGCCCGGACGAACCCCACCCGCAGGGCTTCGACCAGGTCTTCCTCATCCTCGACAACGAGCAGTCGCATGGTACGAACCTAGATCGTGCACGGCCCGAAACCCGGCTGCCACCACCGTCCCCGCCCCGTCACTCCCGTGTCGTCGCGGGGCGGGCCTTTCCTCAGTCGTTGAGGTGCTGGCGGAGGTAGGACTCGACCTGGTCGAGGGCCACCCGCTTCTGGGCCATCGAGTCACGCTCGCGGATGGTCACCGCCTGGTCATCGAGAGTGTCGAAGTCGACGGTGATGCAGAACGGCGTGCCGATCTCGTCCTGGCGGCGGTAGCGGCGGCCGATCGCGCCCGCGTCGTCGAACTCGACGTTCCACCGGCGGCGGAGCTGGGCGGCCAGGTCCTTGGCCTTGGGCGACAGGTCGGCGTTGCGCGACAGCGGGAGCACCGCGACCTTGACCGGCGCGAGCCGGTGGTCGAGCCGCATGACCGTGCGCTTCTCCATGACGCCCTTGGCGTTGGGCGCCTCGTCCTCGGTGTAGGCGTCGATCAGGAAGGTGAGCGTGGCGCGGTCGACACCGGCGGCCGGCTCGATCACGTACGGGACGTAGCGCTCGCCGGTGTCCTGCTCGAAGAAGCTGAGGTCGGTGCCGGAGGCCTTGCCGTGCGCGGTCAGGTCGAAGTCCGTGCGGTTGGCGACGCCCTCGAGCTCGCCCCACTCACTGCCGGTGAAGTTGAAGCGGTACTCGATGTCGACGGTCCGCTTGGAGTAGTGCGACAGCTTCTCCTGCGGGTGCTCGTAGATGCGCAGGTTGTCGGGGTTGATACCCAGGTCGGTGTACCAGCGGAAGCGCTCGTCGATCCAGTACTGGTGCCACTCCTCGTCGCTGCCCGGCTTGACGAAGAACTCCATCTCCATCTGCTCGAACTCACGGGTACGGAAGATGAAGTTGCCCGGGGTGATCTCGTTACGGAACGACTTGCCGATCTGGCCGATACCGAACGGGATCTTCCTGCGCGCCGACTGCTGCACGTTGAGGTAGTTGATGAAGATGCCCTGGGCGGTCTCCGGCCGCAGGTAGGCGAGGCCCGACTCGTCCTCGACCGCGCCGAGGTAGGTCTTCAGCAGGCCGCTGAACTGCTTGGGCTGGGTGAAGGAGCCCTTGTTGCCGCAGTTGGGGCAGGTGATGTCGGCCAGGCCGTTGACGGGGTCCTTCCCGTGTTTCTCGCTGTACGCCTCTTCGAGGTGGTCCGCGCGGTAGCGCTTGTGACACGCCTGGCACTCGGTCAGCGGGTCGGTGAAGGTGTCCACGTGACCGCTGGCCTGCCACACCTCGCGGGCCAGAATCACACAGGAGTCGAGACCGACCACGTCGTCACGGCCCTGCACCACGGTCTTCCACCACTGCCGCTTCACGTTGTTCTTGAGCTCCACGCCCAGTGGACCGTAGTCCCACGACGCGCGCAGGCCGCCGTAGATCTCGCTGGAGGGATACACAAGACCGCGCCGCTTGGCGAGGCTGACGATGGTGTCCATGATGTCCGTACGGCGTGCCATAAGGGAAAATCTCCATCCGGCTGGAGGTCGGCGAGGAATTGATTGAACATCCAGCTTAGGGGAGACGGACCCTCGGGACGTGCGGATAAACCATGACGCCCGCCTCACTCCGGCAAAGCTTCCGCGGAATCTCAGGGACGGTCGACGTCCTCGAACGCGCTCGGCTCGTTGATCATGAGCGTCATCAGCGGATACATCGCCATCCGCGCCGCACCCAGCGCCCTGCGGTAGAACCCGGCGCCCTCCCACTCGCTGACCAGCGCCCACAGCTCCGGCTCGTCCACCGATCTCGACACCCTGCCGCGCAGGTAACCCGGCTGCCCGGCCAGCGTGTCGACGATCTCGTGGGCCCGGGCCAGGAACTCCTCGGTCTGGCCGGGCGGCACCGAATAACGGATGACAGCGAGCATCCGCCCAGCATGCCAGAGTCCGCCTCCGGCCCCGTACCGGGCGGGGCGAGAGCCGTGGTGTCGTACCGGGCATCGGTGTCGTACCGGGCATCGGGGCGTGTCGCGGCGGGGGCTGTGGCGTTAGGCTCGGCCTGTGGCCGACAAGCACGGGAAACGCCCCGCACATCCGCTGGCACAGCCCCGACGCCCGCGAGGCGGGCGTCCGCTGCCCGCGGGCGAGCAGTTCTTCACACCGGGGGCGACCGGGCTGCGGCGCGGGGCCGAGCGGCGCAGCGCGGCCCCGCTGGTCTTCCTGTTCCAGCTCCCCCGCTGGATCGCCCCGGTGGTGCTGGTGATCCTCCTGTTGACCGGCTTCGCGGTGGCCTCCTTCTGGGGTGGCGTCGCCGTGCTTCCGGTGATCGGGTTCGTCGGCTGGCTCGCCTACATGTCTTGGCCGTCCCTGGGGACCGGGGGCCGTCTGCTGCGCGTCGCGCTGCTCACCTTCCTGATCCTGCTCGCCGCCGACCGCTTCGGCGCCTTCTGACGCCACCCGGCCCTCGCCGCGCGCACCGCGCTCCCGGGCTCCGCGGCGCCCGTACGTCGCGGGCACCCGGCGCGTGAAGCCGTCGCACCGGGGGCGACCGGGCTGACGCGGAGACCGCCCCCGTCCGCCGGGCCGGTGATCATCGAGCCCACAGGCGATTTTGACAACCATTTTCATTTGCGCGCATACTGGATGACATGATGTCCGAGTCCTCCCGACGTATCCGCATACGTAACGCGAGCCTGGTCGTGGCCGCCGCCTTTGTCGCCACCACCGCCTGCGGCGCCGAAATCGGCTCGGCCGGTGAATCGCCCGGGGGGGCGTCAGGCGTCTCCGCGGCGAACAAGCCCGTCGTCACCGCGGCCATGTATCCCCTGCAGTGGCTCGCCGAGCAGGTCGGCGGCCCCGACGTGACGGTCACCGGCCTGACCAAGCCCGGCGTCGAGCCACACGACCTGGAGCTGTCCCCGCTCCAGGTGGCCGGGTTGCAGGAGACGAGGCTCGTCGTCTACATCAAGGGTATCCAGCCCGCCGTGGACGAGGCGGTCGAACAGCACGCCGCCGACCGGAGCTTCGAGGTGGCCTCCTCGGTCCCGACCCTGCCCGCGGCCGGGGAGGAGGGCCATGAAGGCGAGGAGGAGCACGGCCACGAGGAGGTCGACTACGACCCCCACATCTGGCTCGACCCGGCCCGCTTCGCGACGGTCGCCACCCGGCTCGGCGAGAGGCTCGCCGCCACCGACCCCGCGCACGCGCAGGGCTACCGGGAGCGGGCCGCCGAAACCGCGGCCGACCTCACCGCCCTGGACGGCGAGCTGGCCAAGGGCCTGGCCACCTGTTCCACACGCGCGATCGTCACCAGCCACGCCGCGTTCGGCTATCTCGCCAACCGCTACCGGCTCCACCAGGTCGGCATCAGCGGAATCGATCCCGAGGCCGATCCCTCTCCCGCCCGCCTCGCTGAAGTGGCAAAAGTGGCCAAGCAGGAGAAAGTGACTACGATTTTCACCGAGACCCTCGTCAGCCCCAAGGTCGCCGAGGTTCTCGCCCAGGAGGTCGGCGCGAAGACCGCGGTCCTCGACCCGGTCGAAAGCCAGCCGGCGAACGGCGACTACCCGTCCGCCATGCGCCGGAACCTTGAAGTCCTCCAATCTGCGCTCAGCTGCTCGTAAGGGCCACACGTGACATCCAGCAAAACGGTTTTCACCATGAGCGGCGGCCAGGTCGACCTGGACCGCCGCCCGGTGCTCCGCGGGATCGACCTGTCCGTCGAGCCCGGCGAGGCGGTGGCCGTGCTCGGCGCGAACGGGTCGGGGAAGTCCACCCTCATCCGCGCCCTGCTCGGCCTCATCCCCCTGTCCGGTGGCGAGACCCTGCTGTACGGCAGGCCTCCCGCCCGGTTCCGTGAGTGGTGGCGGATCGGCTACGTGCCCCAGCGGCTCTCGGTGGGCGGCGGCGTGCCGACCACGATCCGCGAGGTCGTCGCCTCGGGACGGATCGCCAGACAGCGGCGCCTGCGGCCGACCAGCGCGGCCGACCGGGAGGCGACAGGCCGGGCGCTGGCCGCCGTCGGCCTGGCCCATCGCGCCGCCGACCCGGTGCAGGCCCTGTCCGGCGGCCAGCAGCAGCGGGTGCTGATCGCCCGTGCCCTCGCCGGGGAGCCCGACACCTTCGTCATGGACGAACCCACCGCCGGCGTCGACTCCGAGAGCCAGAAGCTCCTCGCCGAGACCCTGTCCGTGCTCATGGAGCAGGGCAAGACGGTCCTGCTGGTCGCGCACGAGCTCGGCCCGCTGGAACCTCTGATCACCCGCGCGGTGGTCCTGCGGGACGGGTACGTCTGCCACGACGGCCCGCCGCCCCACGCCGTCGGCGCCCACGCGCTGCCCGGCCACGACCACGTGCACCCGCACGCCGAGGAGGAGCCGGTGAGCCCGCTCGACTGGAGACCCACGTCGTGATCGAGCTTCTGCAGTTCGACTTCATGCGGCGGGCGCTGATCGCCGCCCTCCTCGTCGGCCTGGTCGCGCCCGCCATCGGCACGTTCATGGTCCAGCGCCGCCTGGCCCTGCTGGGCGACGGCATCGGGCACGTCGCGCTGACCGGCGTGGCCCTGGGCTTCCTGACCGGGACCGCCCCGGTGCTGACCGCCGTGCTGGTCTCCGTGCTCGGCGCCGTGGCCATCGAACTGGTCCGCGCGCGCGGCAGGACCAGCGGTGACGTGGCACTCGCGCTGCTGTTCTACGGCGGCATCGCCGGGGGCGTGCTGCTCATCTCGCTGGCCCCGGGCGGTAGCAACGCCACCTTGACGTCCTACCTGTTCGGCTCGATCAGCAGCGTTCCCGTCGAGGACGTGTGGGTGATCGGCCTGCTGGCGGCGGCGGTCCTCGGCGTGCTGGCCGTCTTCGGGCGGGAGCTCTACGTGCTCTGCCAGGACGAGGAGGTCGCCAGGGCCAGCGGCCTGCCGGTCCGCTTCCTCAGCCTGCTGATCGCCGTGACCGCCGCGCTGACCGTGGTCATCGCCATGCGCGTGGTGGGACTGCTTCTGGTCAGCGCGCTGATGGTGGTGCCGGTGGCGACCAGCCAGCAGCTCACCCGGGGTTTCACGAGCACGATGCTGCTTTCCATGCTTTTCGGGATGATCTCCACGGTCGGCGGCCTGACGTCCTCCTTCTACGTCGAGGTCCCGCCGGGCGCGGTCATCGTGATCGTTGCTCTCACGGGGTTCGTCCTCGCCCTCGGGCTCGGTAGATTCATACGCCGAAGTCGACCTCAGGAGTCCATCCCATGAGCAACAGGCGTGACGCCGTCCACGCGGTCCTCCGTCAGAGCGAGGGTTTCCGCAGCGCGCAGGACGTCTACGCGGAGATGCGCGCGGAAGGCGCCAAGATCGGACTGACCACCGTCTACCGGGCGCTCCAGGCGCTCGCCGACACCGGTCACGTCGACGTGCTGAGAACCGACGACGGCGAGTCGGTCTACCGGGCGTGCGCCAGCGGCGACCACCACCACCACCTGGTCTGCCGCACCTGCGGCCGTACGGTGGAGGTGGCCGGACCCGCGGTGGAGCGCTGGGCCGAGGCCATCGGCTCCGAGCACGGGTTCACCGAGATCACCCACACCCTGGAGGTCTTCGGGACCTGCACCGCCTGTTCCACAGCCGCCAAACCGGCCCGTACGCCGAGCCGCGCCTGAGCCCGCCGGGATCCCCTGGCGGGCCGGGTCCCGGGTGGCCGATCCGCGCCCGGAGCACCGCACCGGGCGACACGGCGCACGCGGCGGGGCGCACCGGACCCGGCGCCGCTGAAGATCACGCCCGCCGGGCGCTCACATGGCGCGCCATCGCGATGTGAGCGCGAGAGAGAAGGCACGAAGGTCCACCGGAGAGATACGCTTCCGACACGGCAAGCCACCGCGAGCCCACGCTGCAACCGCTTCCTACAGGAGTCAACATGCCATTCGGACATGACATGGTGCACTCACTCGCCACCGCGGTCGACCTGGTCAACACCTCCCCCTCCACCGGAGGCGAGGACACCCTCACCGATCTGCGGGAGCTCGGCGACTTCGTGGCACGCTGGGAGGTCAGCGGGATCGGTGAACTGGACGCCGCCGACCTGGCCCAGGTGCGCGCCCTGCGCGAGGCCTTCCACAAGGTCTTCACCGCCCCGGACCAGCCCACCGCGGTGATCCGGCTCAACACCTTGCTGAGCGGGACCCGCATCACCCCGCGCCTGGCGGAGCACGACGGCCACCCCCTGCACGTCCACTACTTCGCGCCGGACGCCTCACTCCACGAGCACCTGGCGGCCGACATCGGGGTCGCTCTGGCCCACCTGCTCGTCGAGGACGAGTGGGAGCGCCTGCGCACCTGCTCGGCGCCGGACTGCGACCACGTCTTCGTGGACGAGTCCCGCAACCGCTCGCGGGTCTACTGTGACAGCCGCACCTGCGGGAACCGGATGCACGTGGCCGCCTATCGCGCGCGACGCCGGGCCTGACGTCACTCTCCGCGTTCGGCCGGGCGCACCTCTCGGCGCGTCGAGGGCGCCCGGGACACGCCGTTATTCCGCGACCACGTTCGGCACGGCTCCGCCGTACCTCCTGTCGCGCTTGGCGTACGTCTCGCAGGCCTCCCACAGATCACGGCGGTCGAAGTCGGGCCAGAGGCGGTTGAGGAAGACCATCTCGGCGTACGCCGTCTGCCAGATCAGGAAGTTGGAGATGCGCTGCTCGCCGGAGGAGCGTACGAACAGGTCGACGTCGGGGATCTGCGGCTCGTCCAGGTAGCGGGCGAAGGTCTCCTCCTTCACCCTGCCCGGCTTGACCTTCCCCTCGGCGATGTCCTGCGCCAGGCGCAGGGCGGCGTCCACGATCTCGGCACGGCCGCCGTAGTTGACGCAGAACTGCAGGGTCAGCTTGGAGTTGCCCTCGGTCATCTGCTCGGCGTCGCGCAGCTCCTGGATGACGCTCCGCCACAGCCGTCCTGGGCGGCCCGCCCAGCGGACCCGCACACCCATCGCGTGGAGCTGATCCCTGCGGCGGCGGATGACGTCGCGGTTGAAACCCATCAGGAAGCGGACCTCGTCAGGGGAGCGCTTCCAGTTCTCCGTGGAGAAGGCGTAGGCCGACAGGTAGGGGATACCGAGCTCGATCGCGCCCTCGATCACGTCGAAGAGCGACGCCTCGCCCGCCTTGTGCCCCTCGGTACGGGGCAGGCCCCGCTGCTTGGCCCACCGGCCGTTGCCGTCCATCACGATCGCCACGTGCCGCGGCACGAGGTCGCGCGGGATCGCGGGCGGGGTTGCGCCGGAGGGGTGCGGGACGGGCGGGCGGACGTTCACGTGGCGGGCTCCCTTTCTACGTGTCGAAGAGAGCGTATGCCGTGTTCCAGGTGCCACTGGAGGTACGCGGCGACCAGACCGCTGCACTCGGCCCGGTGCCTGGACCCCGAGGCGTCGGCGGTGGGCCAGTCCCCCTTGAGGAGCGCGACCATCAGGGCCAGGGTCTCCCCCTCGGGCACCGCCGCGCCCGCGGGACGGCAGGCCCCGCACACCACGCCGCCGGCCACGATGGCGAAGGCCCGCACCGAGACCGCCTTGCAGCGGGCGCAGGCCTCCAGGGCGGGGGCGTAACCGGCGACCGCGAGAGAGCGCAGGAAGTAGGCGTCCAGGACGAGCCTGGCCTCGTGGGCGCCGGAACCGAGCGTGCGCAGGCCGCCGACCAGCAGCAGGAACTGGCGGAGGGCCGGCTCCTTCTCTCCCATGATCAGACGGTCGGCGGTCTCCAGCATCGCGGTTCCCGCCGTGTAGCGCGGGTAGTCCGCGACGAGCGGCCGGCCGTACGGCTGGATGGTCTCGGCCTGGGTGATCACGTCGAGGGTGCGGCCGGTGTGCAGCTGGAGATCGACATGGGTGAACGGTTCGAGTCGGCTGCCAAATCGTGATGTCGTGCGCCGGACGCCTTTGGCCACCCCCCGGATCTTGCCCATCCGCCGGGTCAGGACCGTGACGATGCGATCGGCCTCGCCCAGCTTGTGGGTGCGCAGCACGATGCCGTCATCACGGTACAGACTCACCCGCACAGTGTAGTGACAGTGTAGTGGGGGCGCGGGACGGTTCACTTGGCAGAGGTGCAACCATGATCAAACAACACGGATAGATCACTGGTGCGTGTTGTTCGCCCAAAACTCACTAAACTTTGGCCTCTGACGCAACGTATCCTCCGCTACACCGCCTCACACCCGTCTCCGCACGAAAGGGTGCCATGCCCCGCGTGGTCCTGCTGGGCTCATCGCCCGGCCCCGATGCCGCTACCGGCCAGGCGACGCCGCCCGCCGCGTTGACCCTGCCCGCGCTCGCCGGCTGCCCCACGGTGATCGGCAAGCTGCACGGCCAGCTCGCCTCGCTCGACTCCGAGCCGGTGACGATCGCCCGATCGAGCGAGGCCGCCGCCTACCGCGGCTTCCCCGGCAGGCTCGTCGAGACCTCCGACCTGGCCGGCGACCTGCGCGCCCTGGCCGACGCGGTCGAGGACGCCACCGAGAACCTGCTCATCCTGCCCGCCAACTCGCTGATCCACGACGAGCTGATCTACCAGATCACCAAGTCGAAGCGCGGGGCGCTCGCGCTGATCGTCAGGGAGCCCCGGGAGGAGGACGAGAACGGCGACGCCATCGTCCCCGACATCCCGATCGACGAGGCGCAGCCGGAGATTGGCGACCGGAGGCTGGAGGACCTGCCCGTCCGGGTACGCGCCCGCAAGTCCCGCATCATCTCGGTGGGCTCGGCCTTCCATGCGGTGACCAGGCCCAACGCGGTCCTGCTCGGCCCGCTGCACCTGCACCACAAGCACGCGCCCGTCCTCGCCGAGGCCGCCCGCGAGCTGGCCGACATGGCCCACCTGCTGGGCCCCGACGACGACCTGGTCCAGCTGCTGGTCCTGGGCCTGGTCCGGAAGGGCGTCTCGGTCGGCGTCCGCGGCCGCCGGGACCTGTTCTACCGCCGGGTGTCCACTCCCGAGCAGGCCACCGAGGCGCCGGCGGAGATGGCCACGTTCAACGAGGACCGGGCCAGGCTGAACAACGCGGTGAAGGGCGCCGACGGTTTCTTCACCACCTATTTCGTCAGCACCTACTCCCGGTTCATCGCCCGCTGGGCGGCCAGGCGGGGGCTGACCCCCAACCAGGTCACGCTGATCTCGATCGCGCTGGGTGTGGCCGCGGCGCTCTGCTTCGCCACCGGCGAGCGGGCCGGGATGGTCGCGGGCGGTGTGCTGATCTACTTCGCGTTCGTGTTCGACTGCGTGGACGGCCAGGTGGCGCGGTACGCCCGCAAGTTCGGCGTGCTCGGGGCGTGGCTGGACGCGACCTTCGACCGGTTCAAGGAGTACGTGGTCTTCGCCGGTCTGGCGGTCGGCGCGGCGGTCTCAGGTGTGGGCGACGTGTGGACGCTGGCACTGATCGCGCTCGGCGTGCAGTCCATCAAGCACCTGCTCGACTTCTCCTACGGCGCGGCGAACCGGCGCAAGCCCCCGTCGCCGCTGCCCTCGGTGCCGCTGTCGGTCAGCGCCGACACCGGCCTTCGCCAGGCGCTGGAGCAGCGCAGGGTCGCCCAGGCCGGCGGGATCCGCAACCTGCTGAAGCTGTGGGGCAGGGCCGGCAGGTTCCGGGCCGTGCACTGGGCCCGCAAGATGATCGTGTTCCCCATCGGTGAGCGCTTCGCCGCCATCGCGATCGTCAGCGCCCTGTTCGACGCCAGGATCACCTTCCTGACACTGATCATCTGGGGTGGCATCGGGGCCGCCTACTCGCTCACCGGACGCCTGATGAGGTCTCTCGCATGATCACCCAGCCACAGACCATCCCCGCTCCGGACCCGTACGAGGAGCGGCTGCGCGTCCAGACCGCGCGGCTGCTCGCCTACCGCGACGACGGCCCGCTGGTGACGCTGCTGCGGGACAAGGTCGGCCCCGGGCTGCCCCCGGTGCCCGCCACGCTCGCCGCGCTGCTGGCGACCGTCGCGATGGCGGTGACCGGGATGCTGGTGGACGGGCCGATCCTGCTCGTCCCGGTGCTGATCATGATCGTCCTGGTGCTGCCCACCGCGGCCCGCGACCATCTCGGCAAGCTCGACTGGCTGGCGCCGCCGCTGATCCGCGGGGCCGAGTTCCTCACGATCATCCTGATCGGCCTGGCGGCCGACGCGCCCAAGTGGCTGCTGTACGTGCTGATCTACGTGATCGGCTACCACACCTACGACACGGTGTACCGGACGCGGCAGAGCATCTGGCCGGCCCCCT
Source organism: Streptosporangium sp. NPDC006013 (assembly GCF_040614275.1). NCBI lineage: Bacteria > Bacillati > Actinomycetota > Actinomycetes > Streptosporangiales > Streptosporangiaceae > Streptosporangium > Streptosporangium sp. NPDC006013. The sequence goes on along the minus strand of NZ_JBEXUE010000199.1, from coordinate 3,154 downwards.
GGGTCTTCCGGGCCGGCCTGGGCTGGGAGCTCAGGCTGCTGCTGATCGGCGCCGGCGCCGCGCTGGGCGTGCTGACCTGGGTGCTGGCCGCGCTCACCGTCTACCTCGGTGTGCTGTTCGCCGTCGAGAGCGTGACGAGCTGGGTCGGCCTGGACAAGCAGACGGCGCTCGCCCAGGCGGGCGACGACCTGGAGGCCTCCCCCGAGGAGGCCCAGGAGCAGGCCACCGGCGAGGCCGAGCAGACCTGACCGGAAACCGCACACCTGGCGGATGCCGCCGGACAGGGTCACCTGTCCGGCGGCATTTCCATTCATCAGCAGGACCGGGCACGCGGCGACACGGATTCACCGCGGGTGACCGCGGGTCGCCACCACTCGCCGTGAGCCCGGACGGACCCGAAGCGATATACAGGTCAGCGTGGAACTGGACAGGCTGGATCGCGACATCATCGGGGCGCTCGTCGAGGACGCCCGAGCCACATACGCGGAGATCGGACAGCGGGTGGGCCTGTCGGCGTCGGCGGTGAAACGCCGGGTGGACCGGCTGCGCGAGACCGGCGCCATCACCGGGTTCACCGCCAGGGTGGAGCCCGCGGCGCTCGGCTGGACCACCGAGGCCTACGTGGAGCTGTTCTGCGCGGGGAAGACCTCGCCGTCGGAGATCGGAGTGGCCATCGGCCGCCATCCCGAGGTGGTCTCGGCGTGCACCATCACCGGCGAGGCCGACGCGCTGCTGCACGTCAGGGCCACCGATGTGCGGCACGTGGAGAGGGTGATCGAGCGCATCGCCTCGGAGCCGTTCGTGGTGCGGACCAAGAGCTCCATCGTGCTCTCCCGGCTGATCGAGGCACCGCTCATGACCTCGCGCGGCGAACCGTTCGTCGCCCCGCACAACGAATCACCGTTCATCGCCTGAAGTGCGCAAGAAACCCGCGCCAGAACGCAAGAGCAAGCTCTTGGCCTGCGAGAACACCGTTTTCTAGGCTGATGTCGCCGCCACTGGGCCGGCATTTCACTCACGACCTTCGATACGGGGTTATTCATGACGAGGCACTACCTCATGTGTCGGCCCGACCACTTCGCGGTTGAGTACGCGATCAACCCGTGGATGCATCCCGAGGCCGGTGCCGACCGCGAGGTGGCGATCAGGCAGTGGGAGACGCTCAGGAGCGCCTACCAGGAGCTCGGTCACCGCGTCAGCCTCATCGACCCGGTGGAGGGCCTGCCGGACATGGTCTTCGCCGCCAACGGGGCGCTGGTGGTCGGCGGCCGCGTGTACGGCGCGCGGTTCACCCACCCGCAGCGGGCGGCCGAGGGCCCCGCCTACCTGGACTGGTTCGTCGACAACGGCTACCAGCAGGTCCGCGAGGCGACCTTCACCAACGAGGGCGAGGGGGACTTCCTCACCCTCGACCACCTGGTGCTGGCCGGCACCGGCTTCCGCACCGACATCACCGCTCACAAGGAGGCCCAGGAGTTCCTCGGCCGGCCGGTGGTCACCCTGCAGCTGGTGGATCCGCGGTTCTACCACCTGGACACCGCCCTCTTCCCGCTAAACGGACACAACGTGGCATACTTCCCAGGGGCTTTCTCCCCTGGAAGCCAGGAGGTGCTCCGCACCCTCTTCCCCGACGCCATCATCGCGAGTGAGGACGACGCCGCCGTACTGGGCCTCAACGCGGTCAGCGACGGCACCAACGTGGTGATCAACGTCGAGGCCGCCAACCTCCAGCTGGAGCTCAAGCGCCGGGGCTTCGAGGTCATCCCCGTGGACCTGTCGGAGCTCCGCAAGGCCGGGGGCGGTCCGAAGTGCTGCACGCTGGAGATCAGGGGATAGTGCCGGGCGAAACGGCCACGGACCAAGGAGGGGCGGATACCGAATGACCAGCACGGACGACTTCATCGAGCTCAGCGAGCGCCGCAGCGCTCACAACTACCATCCCCTGCCCGTCGTGATATCCGAGGCGCAGGGCGCCTGGGTGGTCGACGTGGAGGGCAGGAGGTTCCTGGACTGCCTGTCCGGCTACTCCTCGCTGAACTTCGGGCACGGCAACCCGAAGATCATCACAGCGGCCCAGGAGCAGCTGTCCAGGCTCACCCTGACCAGCCGGGCCTTCTTTCACGACCAGTTCGCCACCTTCGCCGCCGGGCTGGGCGACCTCACCGGCAAGGACATGGTCCTGCCGATGAACACCGGCGCCGAGGCCGTGGAGACCGCGATCAAGGTGGCCCGCAAGTGGGGCTACGAGGTCAAGGGGGTGGCCGCCGAGCAGGCCAACATCATCGTGATGGAGGACAACTTCCACGGTCGCACCACCACGATCGTCAGCTTCTCCACCGACCCCGACGCCCACGACGGCTTCGGCCCGTACACCCCCGGCTTCAAGATCGTAAAGTACGGCTCCGTCGAGGCGATCCACGAGGCCATCGACGCCAACACCGTCGCGGTGCTGCTGGAGCCCATCCAGGGCGAGGCCGGCGTGCTGGTCCCGCCGGACGGGTACCTCACCCAGGTCCGCGAGCTGTGCACCGCGGAGAACATCCTGATGATCGCCGACGAGATCCAGTCGGGTCTGGGCCGCACCGGCGACACCTTCGCCTGCGACCACGAGGGCGTCGTCCCCGACATCTACGTGCTGGGCAAGGCCCTGGGCGGCGGCGTCGTCCCGGTCTCGGCGATCACCGCGAACGAGGACGTGCTCGGTGTGATCAAGCCGGGGCAGCACGGCTCCACCTTCGGCGGCAACCCCCTCGCCTGCGCGGTCGCGAACGCGGTCATCGAGATGCTCGGCACCGGCGAGTACCAGGCGCGGGCCAGGGAGCTCGGCGAGGTCATGCACGAGAGGCTGCGCGGCCTGATCGGCCAGGGCGTGGTCACCGTCCGCGGGCGCGGCCTGTGGGCGGGCGTCGACATCGACCCGTCCCTGGCCAGCGGGCGCGAGGTCTCCAAGGCGCTCATGGCCCATGGCGTCCTGGCCAAGGACACGCACGGCTCGACCGTCCGGCTCGCCCCGCCGATCGTCATCTCCGAGGAGGACCTCGTCTGGGCGATCGACCAGCTCGGTGCCGTCCTCGCCGAACTGGCGGAGTGAGCCACCGGCTCGGACCGGCCGGCGGAACCTCGACATGACGGAGCCGGTGCGGCTCTCGTGTCA
>NZ_JBEXUE010000198.1:0-17328 GCF_040614275.1 Streptosporangium sp. NPDC006013 | reverse complement strand
TGGCGTCGACCAGGGACTGAATCGCAGGAAGCAGCGGCCGGCCGGAACGCATCCGGCCGGTGGCCTCCGACCCCAGGGTCGGTCGGAACTGGTAGGAGTAGCCGTAACTCGGCACGATCTGCTGGAGCACGTGTTCCTCGGCGAGGATGAGCACCGCCGCGTTGGTGACACCCCCGTCGGGGGTGACCAACCGCAGGGCCTCCAGCAGGGCGCGGTCGTTGAGGGCGGCGAGGTGATCCCTGCCGCTGGACGTCAGCAACTGACGGAGCCTGTCGATCTCCACCGCACTGAGGTCGGTCATGTCGGCGCTGGAGATATCCGCGGACCAGTCCACCTGGCCGCGAGCGATCATGACCTCGCGTTGCTGATCGGGCGGGAACGGCAGGCACTCCTTCCCCAGGCGGCGGGTGGCGAGGCCCGCCGCGTTGCTGTGCGGAAGTACCCCCGGAGGAACGGTCACCAGGATCAACCGGGCATTGTCCACAATTTTTTCATGAACGAAAGGCGTGATGTGGGGCCTTGTCCGGTCGAATACGCCTTTGCGGATCTGGTCAATGGTGTAGGTCGATGGCACACCACGTAGGGCGTCGGCGCGCTCGCGGGCCTTGTCGTCGACCCCCAGCACCACGGTGCCGCCTTGGGCGTTGACGAAGCAGACCAGGGCATCGGCCAGCAGCCCCAGCGTTGCCTTGGGTGATTCCGCCACGAGCTTGAAATCGAGAGTGTCCGTTTCCAGGTCGTCGGCGGTGACGCCGTGGCCGAGCGCCTGCAGGGCTGCTTCCGCCTCATCGTGCTTCACACCATTGAGGCTAACTGAGAAGTGGTATCCAAGCCACGTTTCTCAGTTGACTCTCAACGGTGGCGTTCTCCATCGAAGGTTTTCCGCGCCCCCTGCGGGTCGGCGCCGACGGCCGCGCGATGCGCTTGGGCCGTGCGCTTAGAAGTCCAAGGCGGTGATCGACAGCTCCCACGTGCGGGGGCCTATTGCTGCATCTGCTGAGTCATCGAGGTCATCTTGCGTTGGCCGGGGAACCGTTCTGTGCGGGTGTCCCGACAAAGGCGGTGATGTGCTGGATATCGGGGCTGTAGCCGTTCGCGGTGTCGATCGTCAGCGTTGGGACGTCCAGCGAGATCGGCACGAAGGACTCGAGTGAGTGTTGCCCTGCCGCGATCGCTTCGAGTAGGTCTTGATCAGCGTGCGCCGCCCGGTGGTTGCCGTGCTCGGCGCGTTGGGCGATCCGAGCGTGGGCGATCGCTGCGGGGACCGTGCAGCGGATGACTCGGATGTGTGCGAGATCGGCGAGCGGTTCCAGGTTCGGGCGCCACAACCGGTCCTGGAAAGCGGCCTCGGCGACCACTGTCACGCCGGCTTTGAGCAGTACCTGCAGCACGGTGAAGAACGCGGCCAACGTGGGAAGGTTCAGCGGGTCCTGCGGGCCGGGCGTGAACCCCGGGGTGGCCAGAACCATCCCTTGTTTGATTTCGTCCCGGATGATCGCGGGGCATCCGAGATGGTGGGCGAGCTCGTGCGCGAGCGTCGTCTTGCCCATTCCGGGTGGACCGCTCACGACAGCTAGCGTCGGCAATGCCATAGTGCATTCTCACAGTTCAGCACGGCTGTTCCGGCTATTTCCCGGTCAGCATTGGGGGCTTGGTGCCGTCTTTCGCGTATTTCCGAAAGTAGAGGATCGAGATAACTCCTCGACGTCGGCATCATCACCGCCCTGCCTTATATCGATATGCCACGGTTTACCCTGTGATCTTCTACCATGATCGAAATGCGACATCGATATGTGGTGGCCTGCCTGGTAGTCGTGGCGGCAGTCGCGTACGCGACCTTGGGGTGGGTCGAGTACGCAAGGTTCCGGACCGGCATCTACGACCTGGTGATCTTCGACCAGGCCATCCGCGGCTATTCACAGTTCGAGGTTCCCGGCTCCTACGTCAAGGACCAGTGGAATCAGCTTGGCACCGCCGTGTCGGTCCTCGGCGACCATTTCTCCCCGATCCTGATCGTGCTGGCCCCCTTGTACTGGATCCATGACGGCCCGCAGACCCTCATCGTCGCGCAAGCGGTACTGTTCGCCACCGCCGCGATACCGCTATGGGTGCTGGCCCGCCGGCATTTGGGAGCCGGTGCTGCGCACTTGGTCGCTGTGGCGTACCTGTTGTCCTGGCCGATTGCCGAAGCGGTGACCTTCCACTTCCACGAGTACGCTTTCATGCCGCTGCTGACGGCCGTGCTCTTCGAACGACTCGATGCGGGCCGACGCTGGCCGGTGGTCATCTCGGCGGCCGCGTTGCTGCTCGTCAAGGAAGATGTGGGGTTCTTCGTCGCAGGACTCGGCCTGGCTCTGTTGTTTCGCAGGCACTGGCGGCTTATCGGGGGCGCGATGGTCGTGGCCGGCCCGCTGGCGGTGTGGGTGTCGAGTCAGATCATCATTCCCGCCTTCGGAGGTTCGGCGAGCCGTTACTGGTACTACAGCGGCCTTGGCGCGAGCCCGGGCGAGGTCGTGGCCCGCATTCTCGCCCACCCGCTGGACGCCTTGGCCGTATTGACCTCTCCGGGCGTCAAGGTGAGCACGATGTTTCTGTTACTGGCTCCGCTCCTGCTCCTGCCACTGGCCTCGCCGTACATGCTGGCACCCGCGATGCTCATCCTGGAAAGGATGCTGGCCACCGACCAACCGGGCTGGTGGGGTACCGGCTACCACTACAACTCCGCCGTCATCATGGCCCTGCTGTGCGCGTCGATCGACGGAATCCAGCGACTCCAGCACCGGCGCTCCGAGCCGGGGGCAAAGATCGGCCGTCGATGGAACCCCGGCCAGATCTGGGCCGCGAGCACAGCGGTGATCGCTGTTGCGCTGATGATGTCCTTCCCCCTCCGGGACCTCTTCGATCCGGCCTTCTACAGACGCGAAGAGCGCCACCACGCTGCTGCCGCCGCTATCGCGACCGTTCCTGACGGTGTGCTGGTGGAGGTGGCCAACCAGGTAGGTCCGAACCTTTCGAGCAGGACCAAAGTGGTGATCTGGCGGTCAATGCCGCGCCGTGCCCCGTGGGTCGTGGCCGATGTCGCCTCACCACAACCGATGTTCAAGACCATCACCGAACAGCACGATGATGTCGCCGAACTTCGCGCGGGTGGCTACCAGGTGGTGTTCGCGCGGGAAGGCTATGTCGTCCTCCGGAGGACTGGAAGCTGAGCAAAGGCATCGCACGCTCCTTGACCGCCGATGTTACCGACTGGTAGCGGTGATGTCACCGCTCCTGAGACATGGCTACCGCCGGCTGATCCTCAGGGTCGGCCAGCATCGTCCACTCCAGGTCCCGGGCGAACGCGGGCTCCCAGGCGATGCAGCCCGGCTGCTCAAGACCGATGGACGGGGTCGTGATCGACTGGTGCGCGCCGCCCTCGGACGACAGCGTCACGCCGGACGGCGTACCGATGATGATCGACTGTCCGCCGGCGTAGATGCCGTACGACCAGGGTTCGAGCGCGCGTGAGATGAACGGGTCGTACCTGCGGAGGGGTCAGATGGTGCCCGGCCCCTCGCGGTTCCACAGCCGGAGTTGCAGGTCCAGCACCACCCGGTCGTCGGGGTCGTCGAGCCGGTAGCCGCCCACCTGCTCCAGCCGGGTCAGCCGGTAGCGGATGGTGTTGGGGTGCACGAGCAGTGTCCGTGCCGTGGCGCCCACATCGCCGAACGTGCCGAGGTAGGCGGCGATGGTCTCGATGAGACAGCTGTGGTGGCTCCGGTCGTACTCGACCAGACGGCGGAACCGCTCGTCGCTCAGCAGATCCGTCACCCCCAGCGTGGTGAGCGCCTCGGAGAGCAGCACCGCCGTGAGCTGGCCGTCGAGGCTGATCACCGGCCGGTCGGGCGTGTACGCGACGGTCTCGCACACCCGGTCGACCTCCGCGCGGGCCGCGGCCACGGTCGGCACCGACAGGGACGAGGCGATCGCCGCCCGGAAGGTGGACCCCCGGTGCCGCTCGAACGCCGTCAGGGTGCGCCGGGCCCAGTTCAGGTAGCGGTCCACCTCGACCCGGCCGGGGAGGACGGCGTACAGGCGCAGCCCGACCGGGGCCACCATCGACTCGTCGCGGACGGAGTGGGCGTGCACCGTCAGCATCGTCACCGCCTCGGTGGAGGAGAGCCACTGGCGCGCGCCGGCGTCGCCGACCGCTTCGAAGGCCACCACGGCGAACTCCTCGGGGGCGTCGAGGCTCAGTTGCCGGACGAACCCGGCGTCGTCGCGCTGCGGGTTGGGGGCGAGCATGCGCTGCACGAACTCGGTGCCCATGCTGTGGATGAGGCGGCTCTGGCCGACGAGCCGCGCGGCGAAGACCGATGCCGCGACCAGGTGCTCCTCGGTCTGCCGGGAGAAGGGCCGGCCCGTCTCCTGCGCCCAGATGGTGCCCAGGTACTCGCCGGACCGAGGGTCGTGCATGCCGACCCCGAGCCTGCGCCGGAACCCGATCTTCTCGTTCAGCGTCACCGTGGTACGGGGACGCCGCAGCCGGTCGTAGACCCGCATGGCCTGGAGCTCCGCCATGTGCCCGGCCGGGGGTTCGCGCCCGAGGATGGTGCGGCGCCGGATGTCGTCGGCCTGGTCGCTGTAGGGCGAGAAGGCGAGCACCCGCCCCTGCACGTCCTCGATGGAGATCAGCGTGCCGGTCATCATGCCGAGCGCCTTGGCGAGTCCGAAGAGGTCGTTGTGCTCGCCGAGCGCGGGGCCGGCTCCCTGCGGGAACCGCTCCTCGGACTCCTGGCCGAAGCGTTCGACCGCGGCGACCAGGCGCCACCACGGCGCCCGGTCGGTGACCCCGAGGACCGGGACCGGCACGTCGCGCAGCGACCACGGATCGACGTCCCCGAGTTTCACGACGAGCGCTCCGGGCCGGTGGCGGGCCAGGTCGGCGACCGCCTCGACCGCCGCCGGCCCGCCGGTGCCGAGGAGCAGCACGACGGCGCCGTCCAGCTCGTGGTCATCGGGCAGGTCCGTCCCGTCGGACAGGTCGAGGACGACGCAGCCGCCGATGGGAACATCCAGCCCCTCGGGGGCGTGGACCGCCGACACGAAGGGGTCGCGTACCGCGTCGAGGAGCTCGGCCAGGGTGGATGACCAGCGTGGGTACCTAGTTTTCACATGACTCCGGCACGTTGTGATTTGGATGAAACCTACCTGTCCGAGTATCCAGTGAACTGGACAAAAATATAGAGAGCCGTACAAAGCCCTTGGGGCGTTCGGCATTTTAGGGTGACAGCACTCACCACGGCCGACCGGCCGGAACCCAGGAATCAGGAGGACCGACATGACGTTGGTTCGCACCCGGCGCGCCCTCCGCGTTGTCGCCGCAGGCGTGCTCGGCGCCGCCGTCCTCTCAGCGTGTGGCAGTTCCTCAAGCGATTCCGCGTCCGGCCCCGACGCCGGCTCCGGCTCGCAGGTCTACACCATCCCCCAGCAGATCGGCGTCCCGCCGTACAGCTTCCTGGACGAGAGCGGCAAGCTCGTCGGCCTGCTGCCGGACCTGTCCACCGCGCTCGGCGAGGAGATGGGGGTGACCGTCAAGAACGAGCAGGCGTCGTTCGAGAACTCACTCCTGGGCCTGCAGCGCGGCACCTACGCCTGGGTGCCGGGCGCCGACGTCACGGCCGAGCGGCTGGAGAAGTTCGACTTCGCCACCACCCTCGTCGAGAGCTACGGCTTCCGGGTCAAGGCCGACGGCGTCGCCATCGGTGACTCACTCGACGACCTGTGCGGGCTCTCCGTCGCGGTGACCGCGGGTTCGAGCCCGGTCTCGGCCCTCCAGGACCAGTCCGGGAAGTGCGAGGCCGCCGGGAAGAAGCCCATCGACGTGCAGACCTTCGCCGACCAGGCGACCGCCGACCTCGCGGTCAAGAGCGGCCGGGCCGACACCTCCACGGCCACCGCCAGCGGCCTGGGCTACCAGACGCGCACCGAACCCGGCGTGTGGAAGATCACCGGGCCGACGTACCAGGCGATCGACATCGGGTTCGCCTCGATGAAGGGTGACGGTATGGCGGCCAAGTTGCAGCAGGCCACCGAGGCGCTGATCAAGAAGGGCGGCTACGCCGAGATCCTCGCCAGGTACGGCACCGAGAACATGGCGATCACCGCCTCGGTGATCAACCCAGAACCGAACGCATGAGTGAGATCCGGACAGGTGGGGCCGGCGTGAGCGCCGTACCCACCGGCCAGGCCGGGCCGGACGGGCCAGGCGGGGCGGCGGCGGACTGGCGCCGGCGGATGGAGGAGATCTCGCGGCTCCCGCACGGGCGCCCGCTCCACCTCGGCCGGCTGACCGTCGCGGTGCTGATGGTGCTCGCGGTCGCCGGTCTCGCGGTCAGTGTCGCCCGCAACCCCGCCTTCGAGTGGGCCACCGTGGCCGACTACTTCTTCTCCGAGCGGGTGCTGAACGGCCTGCTCAACACCATCACGCTGACCGCCCTGTCGATGGGGCTGGCCCTGGTGGTCTCGGTGGTCATCGCGAACATGCGGCTCTCGGCGAATCCGGTGCTGCGCGCGGTCAGCGGGACCTACGTCTGGTTCTTCCGGTCCATCCCGCTGCTGGTCCTGCTCATCCTCTGGTTCAACATCTCGCTGATCTATCCGACGTTCAGCCTGCCCAACCCCTTCGGGGGCGACCTGTTCGCGCTGCAGACGCGCAACCTGATGACCGCCTACTGGTCGGCGGTGCTGGCCTTCGGCCTCCAGCAGGCGGCCTACACCTCGGAGATCATCCGCTCCTCGCTGCTGGCGGTCCCCAAGGGGCAGCGCGAGGCGGCGCTCGCCCTGGGCATGACGCCGTTCGACATCTTCCGCCGCATCGTCTTCCCCCAGGCGATGAAGATCGCGGTGCCGCCGGTGAGCAACGACCTCATCAACCTGATGAAGGCCACCTCGCTCGTCGCCTTCATCTCGGTCTCGGACCTGCTCTACAGCGTCCAGCAGATCTACAACCGCACGTTCGAGGTCGTCCCGCTGCTCATGGTGGCGACCATCTGGTACATGATCCTCGTCAGCGTGCTGTCGGTCGGCCAGTACTACCTGGAGCGCGTGCTCGGCCGGAGCACCGCCACGACGACGCGCCGCGTCGGACGAGTGAGGGCCCAGCCATGACGACACCGCTGATCAGCGCGCTGCACGTGCGCAAGTCCTTCGGTCAGCACACGGTCCTGCACGACGTGTCGCTGGACGTCCACCAGGGGGAGGCGGTCTGCCTGCTCGGCCGCTCCGGCAGCGGCAAGAGCACCTTCCTACGCTGCCTCAACCTGCTTGAGCGCACCGACTCGGGAGTGGTCATGCTGGACGGCGAACTGCTCGGCTACGAGGAGCGTGGCGGCAAGATCCACCGGCTGTCGGCGAAGCGGGAGGCCAGGCAGCGCCAGCGCCTCGGCATGGTGTTCCAGCAGTTCAACCTGTTCTCGCACAAGACCGTGCTGGAGAACGTGGTCGAGGCGCCCATCCGGGTGCTGCGCCGCCCGGCCGACGAGGCGCGCCGTGACGCGCACGAGCTGCTCGACCGGGTCGGCCTGGCCGAGAAGGCCGACGCCTACCCGGCCCAGCTCTCCGGCGGTCAGCAGCAACGCGTCGCGATCGCCCGCGCCCTGGCCATGAAGCCCCAGGTACTGCTCTTCGACGAACCGACCTCGGCGCTCGACCCCGAGATGGTCAACGAGGTGCTGCAGGTCATCCGCGGCCTGGTGCTCGACGGGATGACCACCATCATCGTCACCCACGAGATCGGATTCGCCCGCGAGGTCTGCGACCGGTTCGTGTTCATGGAGGACGGCCGCATCGTCGAGGAGGGTCCGTCCAGCCGGCTGTCCGGCGAGGCCGAGCACCCGAGTACCCGCGACTTCCTCAGCAAGGTCCTCTAGCCCCGGCGCCCGCGAGCGCCGCACACCATCGTGCCCCGGCACGAACTCGACAGAGAGAAGCAGTCATGCCATCGACGGGCGGAGCCATGCCCTCTGTGGCCGTGATCGGCGGTGGGGTCGCCGGACTCGCGGCGGCCCACCAGCTGAAGCGGCACGGGTATTCGTTCACCGTGTTCGAGACCGAGGACGGGCCCGGCGGCACCTGGCGGGTCAACCGTTTCCCCGGCGCCGAGGTCGACACGCCGGCCCCGATGTACTCGTTCTCATTCGCCCCGTACGACTGGTCACGGTCCTACCCCGGCCAGGCGGAGCTGCAGTCCTACCTTGAGCACGTGGCCGACCGATTCGACCTCAGGGCGCACTTCCGGTTCGGCCGCACCGTCCGGCGGCTGGTCTGGGAGGAGGACGGCCAGCAGTGGGCCGTGCACCTCGACACCGGGGAGGTGCGGCGTTTCACCGCCGTGGTGACCGCAGTCGGGCTGCTGAACGTCCCGAACGAGCCCGCCTGGCCCGGCCGCGAACTGTTCACCGGCGACATCTTCCACACCGCGCGGTGGCGCCCCGACGTGGCGCTCGACGGACGCCGGGTGGGAGTGGTCGGCACCGGCTCGACGTCCGCCCAGATCGTCGCGGAGCTCGGTGGCCGCGCCGGGCACCTGACGGTGTTCCAGCGCCAGCCGGCCTGGGTGGACCCGAAGGTCTCGCTCCCGTTCACCGAGGAGGAACGCGCCCGGCGGCGCCACCCGGTGACGCGGCGGCTCATCCGGTGGCGGCTCTTCCTGGAGCTGGAGCGCAAGTGGCTCGGTGGCCGGATCATCCGGCCCGGCGGGACCGTCGACACCCGGGCGGTCAAGGTCTGCCAGGACTACCTCGAAGAGGTGTTCGGCGGCCACCCCGACCTCAAGGCGGCGCTGACACCGAACTCGGCCTACCTGGGCAAGCGGGCGATCCACAGCTCCACCTTCTACCCGACCCTGCTCCGCGACGACGTCACCCTCGTTCCCCACGCGGTGGAGCGGATGACCGAGACCGGAGTGGTGGACGCCGCGGGCCGGGAGCACGAGCTCGACGTCGTGATCACCGCGACGGGCTTCCGCGCGGCCGAGTTCCTCTGCGGTCTGGAGGTACGCGGACGCGGCGGGCGTGACCTGCGGGAGAAGTGGGGCGACGACCCCATGGCGTTCCTCGGGATCATGGTGGACGAGATGCCGAACCTCTTCATGATGTACGGCCCCAACACCAACTACTACGCCCCGGTGTTCAACTTCGAGCAGCAGGCGAAGTTCGTGGTCCGGTCGCTGCGGGAGATGCGCCGCCGAGGGGCCTCGGCCGTCGAGGTCCGGCCCGAGGCGGTCAGGCGGTTGAACCGGTGGTTGAAGCGCCGGCTGGACGCCAGCTCGTTCGCCCAGGCACCGAACTACTTCCGCTCGGCGAGCGGCCGGGTGGTCACCCAGTGGCCGGACGGCGCCTCGGTCTACTGGTTGCTGACCCGGACCCAGCACGCCCGCGCCGCGCGGTTCTTCCGCGCTCCGATGGCACCGGCGTCGCCGGACGACAGGCACGTCTCCGTGCCGTGAGCCCGCTCGACTGGCTCGGCCCGGAAGGTCTGATCCTTCACCTCCATCGGAGCCGTAACATGCTCTGTCCTCCGGGACCGAACTCGGTCAGAGTTCTCCGGCGGTCCTGCGGGACTCCTCGGCCGCCCAGGTGAACACGCCCTTCGACATCAGGGACGCCTCCGACTCCGCTCTGGTCGCGTACACCTCGGCCCGGACCCGGTGCAGCGCCGCGTCGTCGGGCGCGGCCTGTACGGCCATCTCCGCCAGGTGTCCCGCCAGCCGCTGGTCTCCGCCTGCCAGCGCCCGGAGCGCGGCGTCGGCCAGCTTTTCCGCGCCCCCGGCCAGCTCCGCGATCGCCGAGGCCAGCTCGGCGTCGGGGGCGGGCTTGAGGCGGGCGGGGTTGCCGTCGTACCAGCCGCCGTACAGCCGCCAGATGTTGCGGACCACGAACTCCGGCTCGTCGTAGTGCGGGCGCAGGTAGGGCCGCTCCGCCAGATGGGCGGGCGGCTGTACCGCGCGCACGATGTCGTCCAGCCGGGCGCCCTCGTTGAGCATCTCCAGGGTGCGCTCGACCATGGACTCCAGCCACTCGGCGGTCTCGGTCAGCGCCTGCTCGACCCGGTCGGCGCCGAAGATCGGGGCACCGTGACCGGGCAGCATGATCTCCGGCCGCAGCGTGGCCATCCGGCGCAGCGCGATCGCCCACTCGCGCGGGTAGCGCTGCGCCTTCTGCGGGTTGCCGCAGTTGGGGGTCACCCAGATGAACAGGTCGCCGGGGAGCAGGATGCGCCGGGAGGGGATCCAGCCCACGCTCGCGTCGTCGGTCTCGCCCTTGGCGTGGAAGAGCTCGACGTGGCCGGCCGTCAGCTCGTCGCGGTAGGTCACGTCGGGGTGGCGGTACTCGGTGGGCCAGGTCAGGTCGGGCGCCTGGAACTGCCGCCGGTTGATGACGGCGTTGTAGCCCGCTGTCAGCACGTAGCGCTCGAACCGGGCGGTGATCGCCTCGTGCCCCACCACCATCGGCCGGGGCCGCCCCGCCGCCCCGGCCTCCGCGTCGAGCGGCCCGACCCCCGAGACGTGGTCGATGTGCCCGTGGGAGTAGATCGCCGTGCTCACCGGCTCGTCGGTCCAGGCCCGCAGGTCGGCGTGGAGCCGGTCGGCGTCGAACGGGTTGCCGGTGTCGAACAGCGTCACCTCCCCGCCCTGCCGGAGCGCGATCACGTTGCCGAAACCGCTGCGGAAGCCGACTCCGTCGACGACCTCCACGAAGCCCTGCTCGGCGAGCCCCACGTGCACGATGCTGTCGGGGGCCTCGCCCCGCCACACGGTGTCGGCGTACTCGACGATGTTCATAAGGCAGCCGACCTTTCCTTGTCCCGCTCGGGGGGCGACGACCCCTACCACCATCATGAGCGTGCCCGCTTCGCCTCCTGCCGGTCGAGGTGCGGGTCGAGGGTCAGGGCCGAGACGAGGACGGCGGCGGGTGATCGGTGATCGCCCAGGAGGCCCGGCACCGTCAGGCGAACATGCGGAAGAACTCGCGGATGTCGTCGATGAGCAGGTCGGGGGCGTCGTGGGCGGCCCAGTGGCCGCCGCGGTCGTGTTCCTTCCAGGACACGATGTCGGCGTGGTCGCGCTCGGCGAACCGGCGCAGCGGGCGGAAGTCGTAGGCGAAGGAGGACAGGCCGATCGGGAAGGTGGTCTGCGAGGTGTCCTGCTCCGCGTGGTGGTTCTCGTAGTAGAGCCGCGCCGACGACGCGGCGGTGTTGGTCAGCCAGTAGATCGTGGCGTTGGTGAGGATCAGGTCCGGGTCCGGGACCTCGGCCAGCAACTGGCCGATCCAGGCGAGCTGACCGGCGGGCGAGTCGGCCAGGCCGTGGGCGAGGGTCTGCGGCTGCGCCTGCTGGGCGGTGTCGTGGATGGAGTGCGCGACGAAGGACTGCAGGAAGCCCAGGTACTGCATGTCCTCCGGGGAGAGATCCACGAACTCGGCGGGGTCGCCGGAGGGGAAGGAGAAGATCTGGTTGACGTGCACGCCGATGAGCCGGTCGGCGTGGCGGCGGCCCAGCTCGGGGCTGACCATCGCGCCGGCGTCGTTGCCGTGCGCGCCGAACCGCTCGTAGCCCAGCCGGCTCATCAGCTCGGCCCAGGTGTCGGCGATGCGGGCCATGTTCCAGCCCTTGCTCGCGGTGTGCCCGGAGAAGCCGAAACCCGGAATGGACGGGATGACCACGTCGAAGGCGTCGGCGGGGTCGCCGCCGTGCGCGGCGGGGTCGGTGAGCGGGCCGATCAGGCCAAGGTACTCCACGAACGTGTTGGGCCAGCCGTGGGTGAGGATCAGCGGGGTGGCGCTCGGCTCGGGCGACCTGACGTGCAGGAAGTGGATGTTCTGCCCGTCGATCTCGGTGGTGAACTGCGGGAAGGCGTTGATCCTGGCCTCCCACGCCCGCCAGTCGTAGCTGTCACGCCACCGCGCCACCAGGTCACGGACGAAGGAGACCGGCACGCCGTACTCCCAGCCGGGCGACACTGGTCCCTTCTGCACCCCGTCGGTCACCTCGGACTCGGGCAGTTCCTCGGCGAACCGGGTGCGGGCCAGCCGGTCCCGCAGGTCGTCCAGGTCGGCCTGCGGGATCTCGACACGGAACGGTTCGATCTTCTCGTGAGTGCTCACGAATGCCTCCTCGATAGGTTCTGACCTGCACAAGCCTGGCAAGGAGCGTGATCGTGCCGGTAGTGCCTCCAGCACCGGTTCCGATGGGGTTCGCACACCCCGCCATGCGAATCGCACATCCGCCATATGCGGTGGACATAATGTCCATTCCGGGCATTCGATTAGGGGGCGGCGCATGCGGTGGGCCTTGTTGCCGTCGTTCGCCTGCCTCCTGCTGTACGGCGCCTTCCGGATCAGCGTCCTGACGATCGGGACATCGTTCGGCAGGCCGCCGGACGCGGCGATCCTCGCGTTCGGCACGTCCGTCGTGATCGCCCTCGGCTGCCTGTACGCCCTGGTCGTGCTGCGGACCTCGGCCCGCCGCCCGGTGCGCGGGCTCGTGCTGGTCCAGGCACTGCTGACCTTCGGGCCGTACGCCGTCATCGGCGAGTCCTGGGGGCCGATCTCGGCGCTGCTGCTCGCCTCGGTGCTGCTCGGCTTCACCGGCCGGGTGTCCTGGCTGTCGGCGGCGCTCGTCGCGCTCGCCGAGTTCCTGGTCCGGGTGTGGTGGCTCCCCGGAGGGGGGCTCACATACGCGGCCTGGGCGATGCTCGCGACCGGCGCGATAGGGCTGGGCTTCTTCGCCATGGCGCACCTGGCCCACCTGGTCGGGGAACTGCGCGCGACCCGCGCGGAACATACCTCGTTCGAGGTGGCGCGCGAGCGGCTGCGGATCGCCGGCGAGCTGCGCACGATCCTGGGCGAGCGGCTCGCCGTCATCATCAGGGGGGCGCGGACCCGGCCGGCCGAGATCGTCGAGGTCGCGCGGGAGGCACTGGACCGGGTCAGGTCGGTGGCCGACGACTACCGCGACAGGTCACTGGCGGCCGAGGTCGAGGCCGCGCGGGCGGTGCTGGCGGCGGCCGGGGTGCCGGCCACCGTCGAGGCTCCCGAGCTCCGCCTGCCGGAACGTGCCGACGCCGCCCTGGCCGCACTGCTCAGGCGTACGGTGATCGCCGGGTTGCGGCACGGCACGCCGGAACACTGCCTGATCGAGGTGGACGGTACGGGCAGGCTCAAGGTCACTTTCACCGGCCTGCCCGGGGCGCCGCTGCGCGAGGCCGCGGCACCGGTGGAGGCGGAGGTCGTCGAACTCGGCGGCACGGTGTCACTGGAGGCGCGGGTCCCGCTCGGCCCGCGTACCCCGGAAAGGATCTACACCCCCCGCTGGCTGGCCTGGGTGGTGCTGCTGGTCCTGGAGATCGATCACATCGGTACGGTGGCGCTGAAACTATTCGGTGCCCGCGACCTGGCGCTCGCCGCGCCGAGCGTGATCCAGATCATCGTGGTCGTGGTCTGCCTGCCGCTGGTCGCGGTGCTGCAGTTGCGCCATGTGCTCCCGCGGGAACACCTGGCCTGGCGGTGGACACTGCTCCTGCAGGTCGTTCTGCTCTTCACCCCGATGGCCCTCGTCGGCGACATCGTGCCCCCGTCCTATGCCGGGCTGGTCGCGGGCGTGGTGCTCTTCCACATGCGAGCCCCCTGGTCGTGGGCGTTCGCCGCGCTCCTCGTCTGCCTGCCCCTGCCGCTGTCACCCGGCTCCAACGTGCACGTGACCGTGCTGCTCAGCCTCGTGTCCATGGTCATGGTGTACGCGCTCTGCCGTCTCCCGGTCACCGCCGCGCAACTGGAACAGGCTCGCCGGGAGCTGACCCGGATGTCGGTGGTCAGGGAACGGCTGAGGATCGCCCGCGACGTGCACGACCTGCTGGGATTCCAGCTCTCCGCGATCGTCGTCAAGGGCGAGCTGGCCGTACGGCTGGCCGATGCCGACCCCGGCGCGGCGCGGGCGCACCTGGCCGAGCTGGTCACGGTCGCGGAACAGGCGCTGTCATCCGTGCGGTCGATCACCGAGGAGGAGGCAGGTCTGGCGTTCGGCGAGGAGGTGCAGACGGCGCGTTCCATGTTGTCGGCCGCCGGGATCGACGCGCGGGTACGGCTCGACGCGACGCCGGTCGGCTCGCTGGGGGCGATCGTGTTGCGCGAGGCGGTGACCAACGTGGTACGGCACTCCGGCGCTCGGGTGTGCGAGATCGAGACGTCGCTGGAGGCGGGAGTCGTCTGGCTGCGGGTGTCGAACGACGGCGCGCTCCCCGAGACGCGCGGGCGGGCGGGCAGCGGGCTGGTCAACCTCGCGGCGCGGACCGAGGAGGTCGGCGGGAGCCTGGCGGTACGGCGCGACGGCGACCGTTTCACGCTGACCGCGGGTCTTAGAGCCAGCCCGCCTCGGTCGCGATCCTGATGGCGTCCACCCGGTTGCGCGCGTTGAGCTTGGTGACACAGGAGGCCAGGTAGTTGCGGACCGTGCCGTAGGAGAGACCGACCTGCGCGGCGATCTCCGGTGGCTCGGCGCCGGAGGCGGTCAGCCGCAGCACCTCGGCCTCCCGCTCGGTCAGCGGGCTGGCCGGGAGGTCGAGGGCGGCGAAGGCGAGCTGCGGATCCACCACCCTGCCGCCCCCGGCGACCGTACGAATCGCCTCGGCCAGCTCCTTCGGCCGGGAGTCCTTGACCATGAACCCCGCCACGTGCGCGGACAGCGCCCGCCGCAGGTTGCCCGGCTGCCCCACTCCGGTGAGGATCAGAGCCCGGCACTGGGGCAGCTGTTCGTGCAGCTCGGCCGCCGCACTGAGCCCGTTCATCCCGGGCAGCTCGATGTCGATCACGGCCACGTCGGGGCGGGTGCGCAGCGCGGTGGCCACGATCACGTCACCGGCCGCGACCTCGGCGACGACCTCTATGTCGTCCTCCAGCGACAGCAGGGCGGCCAGCGCCTGGCGCAGCATGGTCATGTCCTCGGCCAGCAGAACGCGGATCACTCGGCCCCCACTTCTGGATCGAACGGCGAGACGCTGTTCATGACTTCACCGTATGGCTATCATCTGCGACCGGACCATCGAGGGCCTGAAAACCCAGATGCGCGAGGTGTCGGTGGGGGCTGCGAACATGCCGGGATGATCGCGACTCCTGATGACTACTCCTGGTTCTCCCGCGAGCGCTTCCCCGAGCTGGCGGATGCCTACTGCTTCACCTACGTCCGCGGCCTGACGCCTGAGGAACTGGTGACCCGGCTCGGCGTCCGGGTTGAAGACTGCTCTCGCATGACGCTTGATGAGCTGATCCAGTATTCCTACTTCGGCTTTTACGAGCGGCAATCCTTTGGGGTCGTCGCCGTCGGAGACTGGGTGCTCATGGTCGAGGCCAACGGCGGGCTCGGCGTCAGCGAAGAGATCATCATGCCGTTGTCGGCGGGCACTCGCCTCGTCTCCCACTTCTACCTTGAGGTCAAGGGGATGGACTACTTCTACTGGATCGAAGACGGAAAGATCCGGTTCGAGTTCGCTTACCAGGAAGGCTATTCCCACTGGATCGAAGACGGAAAGATCCAGTTCAGGTTCCCGCACGATGAAAGCTACTCAGAGGAGATGCCGGACGAACTCGCAGAGACCATGGAGCGGATCGACTCCCCCGTCTACCCGATCGCCGAGCCCTACGAAGGGCCGGCGTTCCTCCTGGCCGAGCGCCTCACCGGGATCACGATGACGCCGCAGCTGCTGGAGGAGTCCACCTACCTGTGCGGAGGCGTTCCCGGACCGAGGTGAGCAGAACCCGCCGTCCGCCGGTGAATCGCTCCGCTGCGGGCTCCACGGGGGCACCGTCCTCCGTGGGCCTGCCGCACCAAGCCATCAGGATGAAATCAAGGACGTGTCGTAGGCGGGCTTACATGTGCGGACATGCGCTTCAGCCTGCGGCGTTCACGGCCGTTGGGATGGCGGACGACCACGCCTGCCGGGCCGCCGGTGCCGGTGAGGCGGATCAGTGGTGTGCCCGGCAGCCGGTCGGGAGTGGTCTTGTCCCTCAGACCGCCGAGGCCGGGATCCATCCCGCCGGTCTCCACGGCCCAGCCGTCAGGGAGGATGATCGTGACCCCGGCCATCTGGCCGTGTGCCTCCACCTCGACCTCGGGCAGCCGGCAGTCGGTCTGGGTGAAATCGAGCTTGACGCCGGCCATGCCGCCGTACGCGATCACTTTCGCGGGTACCTGCCAGCGCCCGACGCGCGCCGCGCCGTGAAGGCCTCCCTTGAGGACCAGCGGCTGTCCCGGGTCCGGCGGAACCACGGGCGGCAGGTCGGCGGTGAGGGGCGTCAGATCGGCGTAGGTTCTGGCGGTCAGCGCCCGTTCCAGCCTCTCGTCGAGCTCGGTCAGTTCGATACGGCCCTCGGCCGCCGCCTCGTTCAGCCGTGTCACCACCGCTTCGCGCTCGGCATGGGAGACGCGCAGTTCACCACGACGGAAGGATTCCGGGTACTCAGCGGTCATGTAGTCGATGATACGGAGATGTGGGTACAAACGCGGCTACTGCCGATCACTGGTCAGTGGGCGGCCGGGATGTCGACGGGCACCTGGCTGCGTCGTACGTACCGCACTGCGGCGAGCGCGCCGATGACGCACAGCACGCCGGTGACGGTCAGCGAGGTGTGGAAGCCGTTGACGGCTCCAGTTGGACCTGTGTCTCGGCGTCGGTGAATCCGACCGAGCGGTATACGCGGATCGCGACGTAGCTCGGATCGGCCACCATGACGAGCGTGTGCGCGTTCAGATGTTCCAGAGCGTGCCGGCCGGCCGTGTACACGAGGGTTCCGGAAAGGCCCTGGTTTCGATGTGCCGGGTGGGTGTCGACGGCCTGGTAGCGCGCGAGCCCCGAACCATCGGTGAACAGGCCGAGCCCGGAGACCATGCGGTCGTTCACGAAGGCTCCGAACCACGCGCCGCACCCGCGTTCCTGCAGCCGGCGCATCGCCGCCAGATTGCGCTGGGCGAACACCCGGTATCCCTCGATGTCGGGACCGGGGTTGGTGGCCTCCTGCAGTGCCAGCGCGGCGGACCAGTCCTCGTCGCCGTTCAGGACGCGGAAGTGAGCGTCACGGTTGGGGCGCGGCGGCGGGTGCACCGCACCGGCCGTCATCACGGTGCTCCGCTCGACATCGAGGCTCGCCGCCGCCAGCTCCTCCGGCTCGCCGGCGTCGCCGGTGACACCGTCGACACCGAGGGCGACGTGGCCGGCGTCCGGGAACTCGCGGTGGAAGGTGCTCACCCACGAGGCCACCGTTCCGGGGGCTGGCGGGGTGTCCAGCAGGATGAAGT
>NZ_JBEXUE010000197.1:0-17348 GCF_040614275.1 Streptosporangium sp. NPDC006013 | reverse complement strand
GGCCGTGCGGCCCGCGCGGACCGGTGGCGCCGCCTCGCGGGCCCTCGGCGTGCTGTGGAGCGCCGCGCGTACGCGCCCCTTCTGGCTGCTCGCAGGGGGGTTCGCGATCTGCGGGATGAGCACCAACGGCCTGGTGGGCACCCATTTCATCCCCGCCGCCCACGACCACGGCATGGCCGAGCCGGTCGCCGCCGGGCTGCTCGCGCTGGTCGGGATCTTCGACGTGGTCGGCACCGTGGCGTCCGGGTGGCTGAGCGACAAGGTCGACTCGCGCGTCCTCCTCGGCGCCTACTACGGGCTGCGGGGCCTGTCGTTGATGGCCCTGCCCAGCCTGTTCGGGGCCACCGCCGAGCCCAGCATGCTGGTCTTCATCATCTTCTACGGCCTCGACTGGGTGGCCACGGTCCCGCCGACCGTCGCCCTGTGCCGCCAGATCTACGGTCCCGACGGGGCTGTGGTGTTCGGCTGGGTCTTCGCCTCCCACCAGATCGGCGCGGCGGTCGCCGCGGTCGCCGCGGGAGTCACCCGTGACCACTTCGGCGCCTACGACCTCGCCTGGTACGCCGCGGGGGCGCTCTGCTTCGCCGCCGCGCTCATGTCGGTGGTCATCACCAGGAAGCAGGCATCCTTGAAGGTCTGACCTCCTCCCTGTCCGGAAGGGACGGGCAGCCAGGCCACGGCCGCCGGGTGGACAGGTGTGGAAGGTACTCGTTCCCGAAGTGTGATGGGGATCCCGCACGGGAAAACCGGATTTGTCGTACGCTCCCGATCGTGCTCGATGGGTTGGGTGGGACTCAGGGGACCCGGGAGACGGGTCCCGCGCCGACATATGTGACCGCCGAGGCGGAGACGTCGGAGTTGCCGAAAATCGTGGTGGAGAGCCCCCCGAAACCATCGGACTCACCGGTGAGGCGGTCCCGTATCGGCGACCTGCCGATGCGAGTGATCTACCGCATCCTGGCCGTGGGCGTCGCGCTGGTCCTGGCCGCCGTCGCGGCCGTGGTCGGTTTCGTCTCCTCGGGCTCCTCAGATCAACCGGGCGGGGGAAAGACGGGGCAGATCGCCGCGCCATCTGCCGCGCCACCCTCGCCCGGTCCGGGCTCGCCGGAGCCGTCGACCCCGGTGTCAGCCCCGGCGTCCGCCTCGGCGTCGGAGCAGGCGTCCCCGTCGGAGAGTCCTGCCGAGACGGCCGCTCCGTCCCCCTCGCCCGAGGGCTGGGAGCCGGCCCCCGACCGCAGCGCCGTCATCGCGGCCCTCGCCGACCCCCGGGTGCCCGAACTGCCGCGTGACAAGCGGCTCGGCCGGCTCCCCGGCAAGGCGTACAAGAGCAAGCGCCGCATCGAGGACGACAGGTCGGGGGTGTCGCTGATCCGTTTCGGCAAGCCCTGGAAGGTCTTCGGCGCGTCGCCGTTCTCCACCAAGCAGGTGCTGCCGAAGGTGAAGGGGATCGCTCACCGGGCGATGCTCGTGAGCTGTCCGGTGCCGATCCTGGTGCAGCGGAAGGCGAAGGACACCGCGCTGCTGGCGGCCCGGTGGACACTCAACCACCACCCCAAGGGCAGCAGGATCGCCTGGGTCGCCTCGCAACCGATCAAGGACGGCTGGCTGCTCGCCTACCGGGTGAAGTACAAGATCAAGAGCAAGACGCGCTCCTCCATGGCCGCCCTTGCTGTGGTCGAGGCTCCCGGAGCCAAGCCCGCGATGCTCTTCGTGACGATCCCCGACACCCAGAGCAAGCGCTGGCGCGATATCAACACCGCGGTCTCCTCCCTCAGATTGGAGTAAGCCCCATCTGGGCAGGAATCGCCATATCTATGTGATCTGGTGAAACTCGGGGGAATTTCACGGCAGGCCGCTCCATCGTCACCCGCGCGACGACCTCCCGCCCGCTCGCCGGGCGCGAGGCTCCGGGTTCGGGGCGCAGGCGAAGGACGGTCTCGGTTCGAGAGCCCGGACTGAGCCGGGTGTCCTGGGCATCCGTCCAGGCAGGCTCCCCCAGCCGTCGAGGGGGAAGTCTTGAAGCGACCGGCGTCTCAGGAACGCAAGGGATCTGACCAGGACACGGCCGACAAGCAGCGCGGATCCAAGCCCTGGCGGTCCGAGGGCCTGCCCGACGGGCCGCCCGCCCCGCAGCGTCCGAGGATCAACTGGGTGCGTTTCCTGGTGACCATGCTCATCGTCTACGCGGGCTTCTTCATCGTCTCCTCGTTCTTCGGCGAGGTCACCGAGCCGATCTCCTACACCCAGTTCACCGATCAGGTGCGGGCGGGGAACGTCAAGGACATCTACGCCACGGGTACCTCGATCCAGGGCACCCTCAAAAAGCCCGCCCGCGACCCTGACAGCGGCAACGCCGAGTACGACAAGTTCTCCACCGAGATACCGGTCTTCGCCGACCAGGCCGCCCTCTACCGGCAGCTCACCGCGACGGGCGTGAAGATCAAGGCCGAGCCTGTCGGCGGCCGGAGTTTCCTGTCCAACCTGCTGCTCTCCCTGCTGCCGGTCCTGTTGCTGGCGGGCCTGTGGATCTGGTTCATACGGCGCTCGGCGTCCGCGATGGGCGAAGGGCTGGGTGGTCTCGGCGGGCTCGGTGGCCTCGGCAGGTCGAAGGCGGCCAAGCCGGTGGAACCGGCCAAGGTCCGGGTCGACTTCGACGACGTCGCGGGCATCGACGAGGTCGAGAACGAGGTGGCCGAGGTGGTCGACTACCTCAAGGACCCCGACAAGTACCGGAGGCTGGGGGCGAAGCTGCCCAAGGGGGTGCTGCTCACCGGGCCGCCGGGCACCGGCAAGACACTCCTCGCCCGTGCCGTGGCGGGCGAGGCGGACGTGCCCTTCTTCTCGGCGAGCGCCTCGGAGTTCATCGAGATGATCGTGGGGGTCGGCGCCTCACGGGTACGCGAGCTGTTCGACGAGGCTCGCAAGGTCGCACCGTCGATCATCTTCATCGACGAGATCGACGCGATCGGCAGGGTCCGCGGCGGCAGCACCATCGGTGGCCACGACGAGCGCGAGCAGACCCTCAACCAGATCCTCACCGAGATGGACGGCTTCACCGGTTCCGAGGGCGTCATTGTGATCGCCGCCTCCAACCGGGCGGAGGTCCTCGACCCGGCGCTGCTCCGTCCTGGCCGGTTCGACCGTACCGTCGTGGTGTCGGTGCCGGATGTCGAGGGGCGGCTGGCGATCCTCC
Source organism: Streptosporangium sp. NPDC006013 (assembly GCF_040614275.1). Classification (NCBI taxonomy): domain Bacteria; kingdom Bacillati; phylum Actinomycetota; class Actinomycetes; order Streptosporangiales; family Streptosporangiaceae; genus Streptosporangium; species Streptosporangium sp. NPDC006013. The sequence continues at coordinate 14,155 of NZ_JBEXUE010000197.1, read as the reverse complement.
GGGTCCACAGCAGGGGCGTGCCGCTCGCCGACGACGTGGACCTGGAGCGGCTGGCCAGGACCACCCCCGGCATGACCGGTGCCGACCTGGCCAACCTGGTCAACGAGGCGGCGCTGCTCGCCGCCAAGCGCGGCCACGACAGGGTGCGCGCCCCCGACTTCGCCGACGCGCTGGAGAAGATCCTGCTCGGTGCGGCCCGCGCCGTCGTGATCCCGCAGGAGGAGCGCAGACGCACCGCCTACCACGAGGCCGGCCACGCGCTCCTCGGTATGCTCCAGCCCGGCGCCGACCCGGTCAGGAAGGTGTCGATCATCCCGCGTGGGCGGGCGCTCGGTGTCACGCTCTCCACGCCCGACACCGACAAGTACGCCTACGACGAGAAATACCTGCGCGACCGGATCGTCGGTGCCCTCGGCGGCATGGCGGCGGAGCAGGTCGTCTACGGGGTGATCACCACCGGCTCGGAGAACGACCTGGAGCAGGTCACCGTGATCGCCCGCGGCATGGTCGGCCGCTGGGGCATGTCCGCCAGGATCGGCCCGCTGAGCGTGCTGCCCGGCGCCGCCGACGGCCAGCCCGCCGCCGCCCCCGACACCCTCGCCGCGGTGGACCAGGAGGTCCGGCGCATCGTGGACGAGTGCTACGAGGTCGCCATGGCGGTCCTGGCGGAGAACCGTGAGCGCCTGGACGGCATCGTCGCGGCCCTGCTGGAGCACGAGACCCTCGGCGAGGCGGAGGCGTACGCCGCCGCGGGCCTTCCGCGGGGCGCCGCCCCTGGACTTCCCCCTTCGGGACCGCCCCCGCAGCTGCCGCCCTCGCCCCACGCCTGATCCGCGAGCCGCCGCCTGGGCACGCTGCCCGCGGCCTTTGACCGTACGCCCGGCCTGCGGAGGCCTTCGCCCGCGGCGAGGGGACGGCGGGAGCCGCGCTAGGCTCGATCGGCGTGACCCAGATCGTTCTCGCCTCCGCGTCCCCTGCCCGCCTCGCCCTGCTCCGCAGCGCCGGACTCGATCCTAAAGTGATCGTCAGCGGTGTGGACGAGGAGGCCGTCACCGCCGACAGCCCGAGCGAACTCTGCCTCGCGCTGGCCCGTGCGAAGGCGGCTGTGGTGGCCGAGGGCCTGACCGACGGTCTGGTCATCGGCTGCGACTCGGTGCTGGAGCTCGACGGCCGGGCCTACGGCAAGCCGTCCTCTCCGGCGGAGGCGGTCGCCCGCTGGCGGGGCATGCGCGGCCGCGAGGGCCGTCTGCTCACCGGCCACTGCGTGATCGACGCCGCGGACGGGCGCGAGGTGGCGGAGGTGGGCGCGACGGTCGTGCGTTTCGGTACCGCCACCGACGACGAGATCGCCGCCTACGTCGCCACCGGTGAGCCTCTCCACGTGGCCGGAGCCTTCACCCTGGACGGCCGCGGCGGCTGGTTCGTCGACGGCATCGACGGCGACCACGGCAACGTCCTGGGCATCTCCCTGCCCCTGCTGCGCCGCCTCTTCGCGGCCCTCGGCGTCTCCGTACCCGGCCTCTGGCAGCGCGCCTGACGGTCCAACCCGGCCCGCGTCCGCTTTCGCCCGTAAGGGCGGTGAGGAGCAGTCCCGGTTGACGTCCGATCCCGATAATCTTCCGCCATGGGTCATTTCCGCTCCTTTCTGGACGGCATCGGGTTCTTCTTCCAGGGACTGCGCTGGGTCGCGCGATATCCGCGCTGGTGGCTGTTCGGGTTGATCCCGGCGCTGATCGCGTTCGTCCTCTACGCGGTCGGCCTCTACTTCCTCGGCAAGAACGCGCTGGACATCGCCGCGTGGGGCACGCCGTTCGCCGACGGATGGAGTGAGGCGGCGCGGACCGCGCTGCGCGCGCTGGTCGGGCTGGTGCTCTTCGGCACGGGGCTGGTCCTGGCCGTGGTGACCTTCACGGCGGTCACCCTCATCCTGGGCGACCCCTTCTACGAGAAGCTCTCCGAGAAGGTGGAGGAGACCTACGGGGAGGTGCCGACAGGGTACGAACTCCCGCTGTGGAAGTCGATCCCCAGAGCCATCAGGGACAGCCTGGTCACCCTCGGCTGGCTGTTGCTGTTCACGATCCCGCTGTTCTTCCTCGGCTTCGTGCCGGTGGTCGGGCAGACGGTGGTTCCGGTCCTGGGCGCCCTGGTCTCGGGTTTCTTCCTCACGATCGAGCTGACCGCACTGGCCCTGGAGCGCAGGGGACTGGCGCGCAAGAGCCGCTTCGGCCTGCTTCGCGCGAACAAGGCCCCCGCGCTCGGCTTCGGGGTCCTGCTCTTCCTGCTCTTCCTCGTCCCGTTCGTCGCGATCATCGCGATGCCTCCCGCCGTGGCCGGTGCGGCCATCATGGTCCGCACCCGGCTGGCCCCGGCCCTCCTGTCGGCAGAGAGGACGGGATGAGAGGCGCCTGAGGAGGCGCCCGGCCGTCGCGCGCCTCGCCCCGGGCGCCGCGATCGCATGAGGGGGACGGTCCGGCTGTGGACGGCCGCACGCTCCGTCCACAGAAAGGAGTTCGGGCCGAAAGACACGGGAGCGGGTCCGGGAGGCTTCCGGCCATGACAACAGAGAGCCCGGACTCGCCCGAGTCCCTGTTCCCGCCGGTTTCCCAGCCCCGGCTCCTGCTCGGCTCCACCGAAGACGTCCTGGGCGCGGTCCCCTACCTGCTGGGGTTCCATCCCTTCTCTCCATGGTTCGTATCTGTCTCAGGTAAGCCCGGGAGATCTCCGTAAGTTTTGCGATGATCGCCAATCTCGGTTACGCAGCGTCGTTGAAAATGTCTCTCGGGTGAGATGTGGAGATCTTCTATGTAGACCGGAAGGCGGCGACCCGATGGCCGGTACCGGATGGTCTGGACGTTAGCGAACTGCTCGACTATCGGACGCTGCCAGACGGTCTGCCCGTGTTGCTGGATGAGCGGATGCGGCCGGTGGAGCCGGTATGCGGCTGGTTTCGTACGCTCGCCGACAACAAGCAGCCTGAGACGATGCGTGCCTACGCCTACATCGTGCGTCGCCTGGGCGAGTTCCTCGCTGCCCGGGGTACTGATCTGCTGTCGGCGACCGAGGCGGACCTGGTGGCCTACCGGCGGGCGCGCACCGAGCTGGATGACCGTCCGATCGACGAGGTGACTTGGGACCGTGAGGCCGTCGTCATCAACTCGCTCTACGGCTATCTGATCGACCAGGGGCTGGTCCGGCGCCGGCCCTACCGGATGACCGCAGCCGGCCAGCGCAACTCGCTGCGGAGCAGCATGAGACGCGAGATGCAGATCCGGCACATGGCCGTCGAGCAGTATCTGTACTTCCGTGACGTCGGCCTGGGCGGGCAGCTTCCCGACGGGAGCGTGAACGAGGCGTTTCGCGGGTGGGCGCCGCACCGCAACCGGGCCGCGCTGGAGCTGGCGCTGCTGACTGGGATGCGGCTGCAGGAATGGTCGACGCTACTGCTGCCGGAGCTGGGCGAGGGCTGGCGCCGCCCCGGTGAGTCAGTGGAGTTCGAGCTACAAAAGTGCGCTAAGTACGAGATGGCCCGCACCGTCTACGTCCCGCCGGCGGCGCTGGCGATGGTGGAGACCTACCTGATGCTGGAGCGTCCCGACATCGTCGAGGTGTCGGCCGCCGCGCTGGCCCGCCGCCGCGACGAGATGTTCATGGTCACCAAGATCGACGTCGAGCGGGGCCGGCTGCATGGCCGATGGGAGGGGCGGCGACGCTCGTTCGCGATCTCGGCGCTGGATCCGCGGATGCGGCGGGCCGCGATGCGCGAGACCGATGCTGGGCTGGAGCCGCTGGCGGTGTTCGTCGGCCACGGCGGGCAGATGCTTGGCCCGTCCTCATGGGACCGGGTCAGGAAAGATGCCTGGTCACGGATGCGGGCGCATGCCGATCAGCCGGGAGTGCCGATGCTGCCCGCCCGCCCCTGGCGCTTCCATGACGCCCGCCACACCTTCGCCCTGCAGCTGCTGAAGTATCTAAACCGCACCCGCGTGCAGCAGGAGATTGAGCAAGACCACGCCCGGGGGATGGTCACGCTCAGCGAGCACGTCGCGCTTCACCCGGTGCTGACCGTCCAGCGTCGGCTCGGGCACAAACGGCCGTCCAGCACCTACGCCTATCTGCGGTATCTGGAGGATCCGATGAACTACGTCGATGCGGCGTTTCGGCAGTGGGCCGAGCACGACGGCGCCACCTACGCCGACATCGCCCTGCGGGCGCTGGAAGCCGACCGCAAGGAGGGCGGCGATGCCGAGACGCGGTGAGCACCGGCATGTCGCGCAGCCAGAGCCGCCCGAAGCGCCGCTTACTCGGATCGGAGTGCGCCAAGTGGTCGTCAGGGCAAAGCGCCGTGATCCCCGTCCGGTGACGGTCGTACTGGATCCGGGCCAGTTTCGCTGTTCGGCGCTGGTGGCTGAGTTGGCCGATGAATGGGGCGACTACCTGGCCCTGAACCAAGGCACCTGCACGGCGGCCTATGTCTACCGGCAGGCGATCAGGTGTTTCGCGACGTATGTGGATGAGCGCTGTGAGGCACCGCATGTGGTGTCGCTGGCCAAGGACAGCCCCGATCCGGCGTCCTTGTTACGGGAATGGATGCGGCACCTGCCGGCCGGTTACCCGCCCGGTTCGGTGGTGCCGTCGCGTTTGGCTTGGCATATGCGGACGCTGATCCGGCTCCGCGGTGAGCGGGACGAGACGTTGCTCACTGACGGGCTGCGGCGGCTGCTGCTGGCACCTACGCGGGTCCGGGAAGGCACAACGAAAGAACTTGATGAATTCTCCCGAAGCGAGAAGCAGGCGATGATCCGCGCGGCGTGGGCTGATGTCCGTGCGCTGGAGGAGAGGCTGGCCCGAGGCCAGAAGATGATCGAGGCCGCGCAGGGGCATCCGGACCAGCACGGGTGGCTGAACCCGGCGAACCTGCTCTGGGCGCTTGCCGAGGGGCAGATGAGCTTTGCGGAGCTGGAGCGGCTGCCGAGCTTGAAAGAGTGGCCGCAGGAATTGCGTGAGGTGGCGGAGTGGCGCGGCATACGGCTCGTCCCAGCCTGGTGCAGGTATCAGCTGGCCGTGTCGCTGGCGGGCTTGCTTTATCTCCGCGCTGGAGATCTTCAGGCCTTTCGCCTTCTTCTGGGCGCGGCGACTGGGCATTCGCCGGAGGAGATCACTGGATTGCGGGTCGGTGATGTGGAGTTCACTCCGTCAGGAGTTCGGCTCACCCTGGTGAAGAGCCGAGCCCACACGGTCCGTCACCGCTTGTTCTCCGACCATGAGATCTTCGCCGACTCCCGCAGCGGCGGGCCGAACGCGGCCGAGGTGATCCGGCGTCTTTTGGCTGTCACCCAGCGGGCACGAGCAGACTCCGGGCTTGATCCACTGTTCCTGCGGGTGTCCATCGCCCCAGGCTGGAAGGTGAGGTTCGCCTCTTATGACAGCAACACGCGCGACCTCGGGTTCGGCAACTGGGTCGACTCCCGCGGCTTGGACATCTCCAAGCCGCGGGATCTGCGGCGGATGCGCAAGTCGGTGAAGGTGGAAAAGGCGATCGCCATGCGCGGGGTGGTCTCCGACATCGCCGACGACCATACTCCCGAGACGTTTTTAGGACACTACGCGCACGGCACCACGCTGCATGTCATTTCCGGACGTGTGGTGAACAACGCGCAGCGGGCATGGCTGGAGACTGCGCTCAGCGGTCCGACCGTCGTCGGCGAGGACGCCGTCGCCGACCTGGCGGAGCCCGACGCGCGTGCCTTCCTGGGGCTGTCTCGTGATCAAGCCGAGCAGCTCATCGCCGGGGCGCTGGACATGGGGGTGACCGACTGCCGTGATCCCCTCGACTCCCCTTACAGCAAAAAGGGCGAGGTATGCGCGGTGGCGCCGCTGCGCTGCCTGGAGTGTCGCAACGCCTTCATCTTGCCGTCCAACCTGCCGCAACTGCTGCTGTTCGCCGATCATCTGGAACGGCTCAGCCACCGACTGGCTCCCCAGCATTTCCACCTCCTATGGGGGCAAAGCCGCACCAACTTGAACGCGGTCCTCAGCGAGCGGACCGCTGTTGAGATCACTGCCGCCCGCCGCCAGATCGAGGAGCAAAGACTCAGTCTTCAGCTGCCGCTGGCCGCCCACACGGAGTTCGACCGATGAACCACGGCGATGCTGAAGGCATCCCTTTGACCAGCGCGGTCTTCGCCGACGACGAACCGGTCTTGCAGTCGCATCCGCTGGTCGACGGTGTCGCGGTCCCGGTCTTCGCCGATGCCCTCTCCTGGTCGCTGGAGGCGACACGCAAGCCCGCCAACCTTCCCCCATCCCACTGGCGCATCCAATTCGCCAACTTCGACGCGATCTGGGGACTACGGGCGCGAGAGATCGCGATGGCGCTGCTCAACCCCGAGCATCCGACGGTGGTGGCGGCGAAACTTCACCTGGACCCGCAGCCGGCCCAGGTCACCACCGTCAGAGGTCACGTGCATCGTCTGACCATGCTGGCCAGATGGGCAGCCGAGCGGGGACTGTCGCATGATCTGCGGGCCTGGCACCGAGATGAGGCCCGGGCGTTCATCGAGCGCCGCCGTCACGAAGGAGTAGCCTCCAGCTCGCTGGTGTCCTTCGTCGGCACGCTCAGGCTGCTGCACAAGCTGGGGCCGCTGCTGACCGGCGGAGGTCTGGCCGCCGACCCCTGGCCAGGGCGCACGAACAGGCAGGTTGCCGAGTACGCCCCGACGGAAGCGGTCACGACGCGTAACATTGCCCCTGAGGTGTGGTTCGCGCTGGTGCGCGCCGCATGGACCTATCTGAGTGTGTTCGCACCCGACATTCTGGCTGCCCGCCGCCGGCACCGGAAGCTGCTGCAGGAGGCCGTGCGCAGCTCAGTCCAGCTGGAGCGTCATCTCGACATCTACCTGGCCGATCCTGCCAACCGGGTTCCACTGCACACCACATGCTCTCCCGTTCATTGCGTGCCGGACACTCCGAACTGGCACCTCACGGCCCTGCTGCTGGGCAGCCACCCTGATATCAAGCCGTTTGGCCGGGGAACGTCATCGGTGCTCAGGGCACGGACGAAGGTCGAAGCGGCGGTCGCGGCAGGACGCGGGGTCAGCGGCGGGTTGCTGGGCGAGTACGTGGTTGTTGAGCGTCCGGACGGTTCTGCCGGTCCGTGGCATCCCGGGCTCTGCCCCCGGACACTGGCACAGGAGTGTCTGGCGCTGCGAGGGGCCGCCTACATCTTCGTCGCGGCGTTGAGCATGATGCGGGACTCGGAGATCCGGGAGATCACCCGAGGTTCGGTGGTGGAGCACTACGGAGCACCCGCGCTGGTCTCGACCAAGCGCAAGCTGGATACGAACCGGCCGCGTGAGCACTGGTGGATCATCGAGCCGGTCGCTGAAGCCATCGCGGTCGCCGAGGAGTTGTCCTCGCATGAGGAACTGGTTTTCGCCTCCGAGCCGACCGCGGCCAGGGTCGGCGGCTTCGACAGCAGGAGCACGGTTCTGGGTTTTATCGACCACGTCAACAGCAGCACCGACTTCCACGGCCTGCACATCCCGGCGGGACGGGTCACCCCGCACATGCTGCGCAAGACGATGGCGATGCTGACCGGCACCGAGCCTGGCGCGGAGATTGCCTTGGGGATCCAACTCAAGCACGTCGCCACCCGGATGTTGGCCAACCGTGTCACCCAGGGATATGCGGCCACCGACACCGCCTGGAGCAAGATGCTGGACAATGCCGTCGACCAGGCTCGTTTCACTCGGCTGAGTGAGTTCTACGATGACTACCACGCTGGCAAGACCATCGGGTTCGGCCCCGGCGTCGGCAAGGTCACCGCCGCGTTCGACGCCGTCAAGGAGGCCGCCCGGGAACGGGAGGCCAATGGTCTGGCCCGCCAGGGGGACGCACGGGTGGAATACGACCTGCTGCGCAAGGCCCGGATCTCAATCCGGTTCGGCACTCTCAACCACTGCACCATGGACGACAACAACCCTGTCGGCGCCAAGTGCCTGGAGGACGAGGTGATCGTCCCCGACGGCCATCGAGGACCGCTGCAGGACCGGTGCCGACCTGGCCGGTGCGCCAACAGCGTCATCGGCCCCGAGCATCTGCCGATCTGGACGGCGGAGAAAAACAGCCTGCTGAGGCTGCTGGATGTCGGCAAGTTGCCGCCGCCGCGCCGGATTGCGCTGCAACGCCAGCTCGACGACGCCCAAGCCGTCATCGACCGCACCGAGAGCAAGAAGACGTCGTGAGCGTGTCACCGGCGGCCGAGAAAGCACTGAGGGAAGCGATGGCCCGCCTGAAGACCGGGCGGCCCCTGCACACCGACGGGGCGTTCACCAAGGAGAACCTCTACAAGGAGGCCAGGGTCAGCCGGGCCACCATGAACCGGGCCGGTGAGATCATGGCCGAGTGGGACGCCCACGTGGCCGAGTACGGCCGCCGCACCAAGGGCGAGGCCCGCCGCGACACCGAGGCGGAGGGCCTGGCGGAAAAGCTGAAGGACAAGACCGCCGAGTGCGTCAAGTTACGCAAGAGGCTGGAGGCCGCCGCCACGGTGATCGCCGCCTTGCACCACGACAACCAGGCGCTGCGCGAGCACCTGGACAGCCGCACCGGCAAGCTCGCCGACTTGGCCACCCGCAGGGAGGAGAGCCGCGGCGGGCCCGCCGTCATCGGACCACGCTGATTGACAAAATGTTGCGGCGGTCGCAATTCCGAGTGCTACATGCGACCGTTTACCCCGGACTCTTGCATCGATACACCGCAGCCACGCAAACCTCGGAAATATCGACCAATGGGGCATATGGCAGCAATTGGGGACGAGAAGCTTTCTAGAATGGAGTTCGGCACCTTCTTTGCAGCCTTGGTCGTCTGGGGGCGGATTCTGCCCAAACATCGGCCGAGCACAAAGCGTGGTGAAAAGTGTCGGTGAAGACGAGTACGCTCTCAGGTCAAGCGAAAGCCCCGGCGCATGCGACGGGTGTCGCGCGCCGGGGTCTGTCTTGCTCGCAACTGGACGATACCTCAGGCCAATGCCCGTGCCACGAGTAGGTATCGAGCTGTGATTTTGCGCCGCGCCGCCCGTTCCGCCGCCGGGGCCCTACATCCCCCAGAGGAGGGGCGCTATGCAGTTGCTGCGCGCGCACGTCACCAACTACCGGCCGACCGAGGATTCCGGCGAGTTCGAAATCGACCCCCAGGTCACCTGCCTGGTCGGCAAGAACGAATCCGGCAAGACCTCGATCCTTCAGGCGATCTACCGGACCAACCCGATCACGCCGGCAGACTTCGACGAGGTCCTGGACTTCCCGTCCAAGCTGACCCGGCAGCTCAAGCGCAAACCCGACAGTCGAATCACCGCGATCAAGGCGACGTTCAGTCTGACGGATGAGGAGATCGCCGAGATCGAGGACGACCTCGGCCCCGGTGCTCTGACCGGCCGCATCCTTACCGTGAACTACGGTTACCGCTACCGCGCTCGCACCTATGGCTTCAGCTCCGACGAGGCCGCGATCGTTAAGCACCTGCGGGGGCAGCTGGACATTTCCCTCCCCGTTTATCCGAAAGTGACTCGCGCTGCCACGCTCGCCGACTTCCTCGCAGCGATGGAGGAAATCGAGGGACCCTCCGGGGCCATCCAGAAGATGATCAGTCGTATTCGCAGCTGGCGCAAGCAGGACGTCGACTGCTATCTGATTGACGAACACTTCAAGCGTTTGCTTCCGAAGTTCGTCTACTTCGGGGACTACGACATCATGCCGGGCAAGGTCTCCGTCCCCGACCTGATCGAGCGTCGCGCCACGGGCGCTTTGGAGATCGGGGAGCAGGCTCTGCTATCGCTGTTGAACCAGGCCGGTGCCAACCTGGAGGAGTTCGGCCAGACCGACAACCATGAACGGCTGATCCGCGAGGCCGAGAACGCAAGCAACGCCATTACCGATGAGGTGTTCGACTTTTGGTCGCAGAACAAGGAACTGGAGGTCGAGCTCAGGATCCTTGAGCCGGAGCCGAACGCGCAGCCGCCGCTGCATCGTGGCCCGATCCTGCAGGTCCGAGTCCGCAACAGCCGGCACCGGGTGACGGTCCCCTTCGACGAGCGCTCGCGCGGGTTCGTGTGGTTCTTCTCCTTCCTGGCCTACTTCACCGACCTGGAAGACACCAACGACGGGAACCTGATCCTGCTGCTCGACGAGCCGGGCCTGTCCCTACACGGTCGCGCCCAGGAAGACCTGCTACGGCTCATCGATGAGCGGCTTGCCCCCGAGCACCAGGTCATCTTCACCACCCACTCGCCGTTCATGGTCGACCCCGCCCACCTGGATCGGGTCCGCACCGTGATGGATCACGACGGGCACGGCACCAAGGTGTCCGCCGAGATCTTTAAAGCCGACGACGACACCGTCTTTCCGCTGCTGGCGGCCATGGGCATCGAGCTGACCCAGACCTTGTTCATTGGCGAGCACAACCTCCTGCTGGAAGGGCCCAGCGACCTGATCTACTTGGACATCCTCACCGATGCCATCGAGGCCCAAGGCAAGCTTGGTCTCGATCCTGCCTGGATCAAGATCCCCATCGGCGGCGCAGGGAAGCTGTCCACCTTCGCCACCCTGCTTGGCGCCAACAAGCTCGACGTCGCCGTTATGGTCGACTCCAGCACCACCGGCGTCGGCGCCATCAAGCGCCTGCGTGACAACGGACAGCTTCGCGACAAGGCCCTGATCGAGATCAGCGAGTTCACTAGCGCCAACGACGCTGACATCGAGGACCTCTTCGAACCGGACTTCTACCTCGACCTGGTCAACCGCGCCTACAGCAAGGACCTGCCCACCCCGATCACCATCGTCGACCTCAACCCGAACGACCCGCGGATCGTTCGGCAGATCGAGACCTACTTCCGCGCCAACGGCATTGCCGGCGGCAAGTTCAGCCACTACAAGCCGGCCGCTGTCCTCATGCGTGAGCAAAACACCCTAGTCCCGAACATCAGCGCCACCACCCTCGCCCGCGCTGAGCAGCTGTTCCGCAGAATCAACGACCTGCTGCCCTAACCGGAGCTGGCGTGAGGGGGACCGCAAAGCGGCCCCGCACGTCAGCAACGCGCAGGATCAGACCAGCTACACCTGAACCGCAAGCACTACAACGCCTCGGAGCTCGCAAGACTCCAGATGTCTCATGAGACACACGGATTCTGGAGAATGGACCGCGGAGAGCCTGGTCGTCATCGGCCTCACGGGCGGTCTGCCCAGGAGCAGGCTGCACCTCACCGCCCGATGGGACCTGCCCCTGGCGTCCGGCGGTCTCGGCGACATCGTTCCGCTCTTCCGGAAGGAGAAAGTCACGCAGGTCGTCATGGTCGGCTATGGTCCAGGCCCGCTGGTGACCCCGGCCATCGACGAGGCCGGTGCACTGTTCCGCAGGGGCGGTCTCACCGTCGTCGACGCGCTCCGGGTGGAGGACGGCCGTTACTGGTCGTACGGCTGCTCACGGACCGACTGCTGTCCCGTCGAAGGCGTGCCGTACGAGCGGCGGGCCACCGTCGTCGCGGCCGAGGCGACCCTGCACGGACTGGTCGCGTGGCCGGACAGGCAGGCACTGGAGCGCTCACTCGACCCGGTCACCGGGGCCGCGCGGGTGGCCATGCGTGAGGCGACGGGCCGCCTCATGGAGGAGTTGAGCGGCAGGCTCGCCGGATGTCGTGACGCCGACGGGCTCGCGGTGGAGTTCGTCGCGGAGGGGGTGACCAGGGTCCGCGAGGCGATCGCCACCTACGCCTCGGGCGACCGGCTCGACGACGATCAGGCGGCCAGACTGGGGCTGGACCTGGCGGTGATCAGGGTTCGCGACGAGGCGTGGGCGCTGGTCACCGACGACGGGCATGACGCGCATCTCAAGCTCTGGCACGACCTCACCCGGAGGCTGGAACCGAGGTTCGTGCCCCCGGCCGCCTCGCTGCTCGGCCTGGTCGCCTGGCGGCGGGGCGACTCCGCGCTGGCGGGCGTCGCCCTCACCCGGGCGCTTGAGGCCGATCCCGGCTACTCGATGGCTCACCTGCTCATGCACGCGATCCACCACTTGGTCCCGCCACACGCCCTCAACGACAGGATGCCCAGCCCCGAGGAGCTGGACCAGGAGATGGGCAGCCCCAGGATGGCCTGGCTGCTCCCGATGGCCGCGTTGCTGGAAGAACCCGGTGGCCCCGCGCACGATGCGACCACCGGGTTCCTGGCTCAGCCCTCCGCGCGCTTCTGGCGCTCGTTGTAGGCCCTCATCCGGGGGGGATAGCCGGTCAGTTGCACGTCGTAGACGGGCAGGGCCAGGTCGCGGGCCACCTTGCGAATCACCGCGGGGGAGCCGACCCGGCGCCGGGTCCATTCGCCGTCGTCGGCGACGGCCACCGCCGTGGTGTCGGTCGCGAACGTCTCCGGCTCGACGTAGAACTCCACGCCCCGGCGTGACTTCGCGAAGGCGATGAGCGTCTCGATGTCGGCGTCGGTGGCATCGCGGTCGAACTTGGCGATTTTCGGCCCGCGCTTGCGCCTCAACCCATAGCGATCTCGCCATCTCATGTCTCTTTGTATACCTCTCCTGCTCGATCCGCGGTGAAAGGCCAAGGGTCGGTTTCAGGGGCCTATAGGGGTTCATCCTGATATACGGGGCCGACAATCTGGACGAGCATTGAGGTCGAAGAGGCGACGAAAGGGTATCGGTCTCATGGCAGGCACAACGGCATCGGTGGGTCAGTGGCACGGGGAGTGCCGGTGAGCGGCCCTGGGCCCGGTCACGCGGAGCTCCGGGTCAGCAACCAGGATCGTGAGCGGGTGGTCGAGCACGTCCAGGCCGCCTATGCGGAGGGAAGGCTCGACAAAGCCGAGTTCGACGACAGGCTGGAGCGGGCGATGACGGCCCGCGTGCACGGCGACCTCATGCCGATCATGAACGAGCTGTACGGTACGCAGCCGGTCCGGCCCGCGTTCCAGCCACCGGTCACGCCCCAGGCGGCGTACGGCCACCACGGCCACCACGGGCACCTCGGCAGGCGGGGTGGCGACACCGGAGCGGAACGTCTGGGCGCGGCGGCGGCGCACATGCTCCCGCTGGTCGGCCTGCCCGTCCTCGGCCCGGCGGTCATGATGCTCACTGCGGGCAAGACCTCGCCCTACATCCGGGCACACGCGGTGGAGGCTCTCAACTTCCAGCTGACGCTGATCGCGGCCACCATCGTGCTGGCGATCACGGTGGTCGGCGTCGTCCTGACGCCGCTGCTCTGGATCGGCGGCGTGGTGCTGTCCGTCATCGGTGGCGTCGCGGCGATGGGCGACGGAGACTTCCGCTACCCCCTCACGCTGCGCCCCGTGAAGTAACCCGGTGAAGGCCGGGAGGCGTCAGAGCATGAGGGAGCGGACCATGTCGACGGTGTCGGCCTGGTCCGCCGTCTTGTCGGGGCGGTAGCGGATGACCCTGGCGAAGCGCAGAGCCATGCCGCCGGGGTAGCGGCTCGACTGCTGCACGCCGTCGAAGGCGATCTCGACGACCAGCTCGGGGCGGACGGTGACCGTCCAGCCGTCGGTGGGGCCCTCGGCGATGCCGAGGAAGCGGTCGGTCTGCCAGGCGAGCAGCTCGTCGGTCAGGCCCTTGAAGGTCTTGCCGAGCATGACGAACCCGCCGCGCGGGTCGCGGGCGCCCAGATGCAGGTTGGAGAGCCTGCCCTCGCGGCGGCCATGGCCCCATTCGGCGGCCAGGACGACGAGGTCGAGCGTGTGCCGGGGCTTCACCTTGATCCAGCCGGCTCCGCGCCTCCCGGCGGCGTAGGGCGTCAGGAGCGACTTGACCACCACGCCCTCGTGACCGCCCCTGATCGCGTCCTTGAAGAACGCCTCGCCGTCCGCGACGTCGCCGGTGACAAGACGCGGGGTCACCAGCTCCGGGGGCACGGCCGCGGCCAGGGCCGCGTGACGGTCCGCACCCGGCAGGTCGAGCAGGTCGGCGCCGTCGACCCGCAGCGCGTCGAAGAAGAAGACGCTCAAGGGGGTCTTCTCACGCGCTCGCGGCACGTCGGTGCGGCTGGACACGCGGCCGGAGGTGACCTGGAAGGGCTCGGGGCGGCCGTCGGGGCGCAGCGCGATGACCTCGCCGTCGAGAACCAGGTCGCTGGAGGGCAGGG
>NZ_JBEXUE010000196.1:0-17399 GCF_040614275.1 Streptosporangium sp. NPDC006013 | reverse complement strand
CTGGGGGTCAAGGGGTCGCAGGTTCAAATCCTGTCGTCCCGACCAGGTTTTTGCTGGTCGGTAGGGGTTTCGGAGTTTCTCCGGAGCCCCTTTTTCGATCTTCGGGAGCCGGAGCCACTGGGTCACGCGGACCGGCTCTGCCTCTTCAGGATCTTGTCCATGGCCTGGGCACCCTTGATGAGTGCCGGTCGGATCTCGTGATGGTAGACCGTCTCGGTCACGTGCGTGCTGACGTGGCTCACGAGATCGCTGATGTCCTCCACCGGCACGTTATGCGCGCTCAGGATGGACACGAAACTGTGGCGGAGTTCGCGAGGCGTCCAGTCCTCACCGAGTCCCGCCAACGTGGTGATCTTTTGGAACTCCCGGCGCACCTGCCACCGGTCGAGCGGCGTGCCGTTCTCACGGCAGAAGGCGAGATCGTGATCCTGCCACTTCTCGCCCGCCCGAAGCCGCTCAGCGGCTTGGCGCCGATGATGCGCCCTGAGTGCTTCGGCTGCCTTCTTGGGCAGCTTCAGAACGCGCCTGGATCGCTTGGTCTTCGTGTCACCCTTGGCCCGTACGGAGCGGTATACGGCGACCGTGCGCGCCTTGAGATCGACCTCCGGCCACGTGAGCGCGCGTGCCTCCTCGGTGTGGATACCGGCCATGAGCTTCCCCCGCAGGACGAGGTAGCGCCAGGCGACGAGCACGATGACGCCCACCAGTACGACCAGGGGAATCGACAAAGACGGCCGGCAGAGGCGATCTCAGCGGTACGGAACCGCACCGGCGCGGAACGCGATGATGACCGCATGCACCCGGTCGCGAGCTCCGATCTTCGCGAACACCCGCCCTACGTAGTTCTTCACAGTCGACTCCGCGAGATGCAGGCGCTTGGCGATCTCCGCGTTCGTGGCGCCCTCGCCGATTGCCACGAGGATCTCGCGTTCCCGGTCCGTCAAGGCCGTGACCGCGGCGAGCGCCAATGACCGATCCTCGTTGTCGCGCCACGACAGGGGTGTCGCGGCGAGCCGGTCGAGCAGACGCCGAGTGGCGCTCGGCGCTATCACTGCATCTCCAGCGGCGATGGCCCGGATCGCGGAGAGGATCTCCGTCGGCTCCGCGTCCTTGGTCAGGAACCCGCTCGCGCCCGCCTCCAGCCCCGCGATCACGTACTCGTCGACGTCGAACGTCGTGAGGAGAAGGACTCTGGTCCCGCGTAGACCGGCAATGATCTGCCGGGTGGCGTCGATGCCGTCTGTCCCGGGCATCCGCACGTCCATGATGACCAGGTCCGGGCGCAGCCGCTCCGCCTGACGGATCGCATCGTCGCCGTCCACAGCCTCGCCGACGACGTCGAGGTCGTCCTGGCCTGCGAGGAACATTTGCATGCCCATGCGCTGAAGGGGTTGATCGTCGACAAGCAGCACTGAGACAGGCGCTGCCGCTCCCCTCACCTCGTTCATCCGAGACCCTCCGGTCGCTCGTGAGGGATCCACGCCCGAACGCGCCACCCGCACACCGTTCCGTCTGCCTCGAGCCACCCTCCGAATGCCTCCGTCCGCTCGCGCATCCCGATAAGGCCGTGCCCGGGCTCCGCCGCAGGTGCTGAGCGGGTGTGTTCACCGGGGCCGCCGTCATCCGCCACCGTTACGAAGGTCGCCTCGCTGTCCGAAGCGACCGTCACGGTCACGGAGGCGCCCGGCCCGGCGTGTTTCAGGGCGTTCGTCAGCGCCTCTTGAACGATGCGGTAGATGGCGAGTCGACGGCCGGCGGAGAGCGATGAGAGATCCCCGCTGCTTTCGAAGGAGATCCGCAGACCGGCGAATCGGACGCTGTCGACGAGCGCGGCGAGTTGCCGCCAGTTGGGTTGTGGCGGGGGCGCAGCCTCGAGACGTTCGTCGGGAGCGCGCAGGAGTCGTAGGACGTCCGCCACTTCTCTCATCGAAGTGCGGCTGACTGCGCCGATCTCGGCGAACACCCGTGCGGCATCACCCGGTGACGAGCGCACCGCGATCGATCCGCCGTTGGCCAGCGAGGTGATCACTGAGAGGTTGTGACCGATGATGTCGTGCATCTCGCGGGCGATCCGCGCGCGCTCGTCGTTCACGGCTGCGCGCATGGCTTCCTCTTGCCGCCGAATGATCATCTCGCTGGTAATGCGGACCTGCGATCCCGCCAGCAGTGCCGCGAGACTCATCGCGGCGACGGGCAGGAAGGATGACCACCGCTCCGTCAGTGCGGCCTCCGGGGTCCCGGCGGGGGCGAGGAACGCAGCCAACGCTGCGACGGCCGCGAGCGGTGCGCCGACGATGAAGGCGCCAGGTCGTCGGCGCCCTACCGCGAAGAGCAGTATCCACGCGGCCAGGAAAGTCCACGGCGCCGGCAGGCGGCCGGCCGTGGCCAGGGCGGCCAAGGTTGTGATCCCGCCGACCGCGACCACGAGGGCGGTGAGCGGACAGCGTCGCCGGAACACCACGGCACCGTTCACCAGAACGACGAACGGTACCGTGAGCGGATCGAGGGCCGGGGACGCGCTGACCGAGGCCGCTGCGGAGACCAGCGCGAGCGCGACGTCTCCGCACCACGGATGACGCCCGTCGAATGCCTTTGCCTGGATGAGGAATCGCTTCACGGACGTCGACCTCGATCCGTTTCGTCACGCATCACGCCTCTTCAGCCGCCACCAGGCGGCGGCGCCGAGCATGGCCAACCACAAGATCAGAACGACGATCGCGACTCCGAGGCGGTAGGGCTCCGTCGCCAGTCCGCCGGAACGCATCACGTTGATCGCTGCCAGCGGCATGAAGTCCTTGATGCCGGAGAACGGCTCCGGAAGAAGTGCGGGCAGGATCTGCGGCCCCATCTGAAACACGCCGAAGTACAGGCAGATCGCGCCGGCGGCGTTACGGATGAGCCAGCCGAGGAGCACGCCGAACAACGCACCGTACGGGAGCATGAGCGTGCCCCCGAGGACTCCCCAGAACATGTTTGGAGCGATGAGCGACATGCCCACCGCCGAGGGGACCGTGCGCGCTGACTGCAGCAAGAGATAGAGCAGAACTGATGTGACGGCCGCAAGAGCAGCGACGATGCCGGTGATGACGGCTGCCTTTGCCAGCATCACGCCGGTGCGACGAGGGTTGACGGTGAGGCTCGTCCGGATCGACCCGCTGGAGTATTCGGTACTCACGCTGAGCACTCCGAGCACCACCAGCACGAGCATTCCGACTGGATAGATCGCCGTCCAGCCGAATGGGATGTCGGCAGCCTGGCCGCGGCCCAGCGTCCGGCCGTCGAGGATCATGTAGCCGCAAAGGGCCATGATCAGACCGAACCCGGCCGCGAGGGTGATCCAGAGCGAGCGCACGGACCACAGCTTCCGCCACTCCGACCGGAGGAGCCCTCCGGCCGTGATTCGCACCGATCCGGGGTCGTACGACGCGTCGTCGCCGGTGGGGCGAGCGGGGATGGTTTCGACGTTCACGAGGCGACCTCTTGGTGGGTGGAGTACTCGACGGCGTTGCGGGTGATGTGCATGAAAGCCTCCTCAAGGGATGCGCGTTCCTCGACGAGCGCGAAGAGCGTCACTCCTTCGGCGGCCGCGACTGTGCCGACCTCCCGCGCGGTCCGCCCGCGAACGAGGAGCGTGTCACGATCGGTCTGTCGGATCGATACGTTCTCGCCGCGCAGGGCGTCGGCAAGGCTGAGGGCGTCGGGCGAGACGACGCGCGTGGCCTGGGGTGCAACCGAGTCGATGACGTCGTCTATCGAGCCGGACGCGAGCAGCCTGCCCTGCCCGATGACGACA
Organism: Streptosporangium sp. NPDC006013; assembly: GCF_040614275.1. NCBI lineage: Bacteria > Bacillati > Actinomycetota > Actinomycetes > Streptosporangiales > Streptosporangiaceae > Streptosporangium > Streptosporangium sp. NPDC006013. The sequence goes on along the minus strand of NZ_JBEXUE010000196.1, from coordinate 13,606 downwards.
AGATCCTGAGCGACCAGGGACAGCTCGCTCATCAGGTGGGATGAGAGGAAGACGGTTCTTCCCTCGTCTGCGAGTTTCACGAGCAGGTGTCTCAGCCAGAGCACACCGTCGGGATCGAGACCGTTCACGGGCTCGTCGAGGACGAGCACGGCCGGATCACCGAGGAGCGCGGTCGCGATCCCCAGTCGCTGGCTCATCCCGAGCGAGAAGCCGCCGGCACGACGGCCGGCGACGATTCCGAGACCCACCATCTCGAGGACCTCGTCCACGCGAGCCCGGCCGATACCGTGGGTCTCCCCGACCACGAGCAGATGGTCGCGCGCACTCCGGCCGGGGTGGACCGATCGCGCATCGAGCATCACGCCGAGGTGCCGCATCGGGTCGCGGAGTTCCCGGTAGTGGCGGCCTCCGATCGTGATGCCGCCGCGGGTCGGGCGGTCGAGGCCCACCATCAGCCGCATCGTCGTCGATTTCCCCGCGCCATTCGGCCCGAGGAATCCGGTCACCACCCCGGGACGGACGGTGAACGACAGGTCGTCGACGACGGTCTTCTCGCCGTAGCGTTTGGTCAGATTCTGAGAAACGATCACCCCTCCACGCTAGGAATCCGTCGACGGTGTGACATCTGCCCTCAGTACCAACATGGGTGTGTCCGTGGTACCGGCCTCCGGTGACCGCAGTACCGGTGATAACGCTCAGTGCATTCCCGACTCACGTCCCGGTGGGCTCGAGACCCGCGCGCAACGTCTCATGTGAGAGTTGACCGAGGTGAGGTCCCGTGACGACGTCGACGACGGTGAGAGCCATCGCTAGGGCGCCGTCGATGGCGGCGCGTTCCGCAGCCGGACCTGTCGCGTCTGCGGCGAACTCGGGGGTGTGCGGCCAGGACGTACTCCCGAGGACCGCGATAAGAGGGTGAATCGATGGCACCGCGTGCGACACGTTTCCCATGTCGGTGGACCCGGCCGCGGGGCGCAGCCGTTCGCGTATTTCGCGGCCGAGCGATGCAAGGCTGCGGTCCCATGCGGCTGCCAGGATCGGATCCTGCCGCATCTCGGCGTATGTCGGCTCCGCTTCATCCCAGCTCCATGTGCATCCCGCCGCCGTCGCTCCTCCCTCGAAGCAGGTGAGAATTCGTCGTCGTGTCTCTTGCAGGTCCTCAAGGGTGTCGGCCCGAACCTCGACACGCACGGCGGCCGCGGCGGGGACGACATTGGTCGTCTGCCCGCCCTCGGAAACGAACGCATTGGCGCGAACGCCGTCGGGGAGATGCTGGCGGAGCAGACCGAGGGCGACGAGTCCGATTGTCGCCGCGTTTGAGGCGTTGTCGCTGGTCGGAGTAGGCCCGCCCGTATGTCCCGGCCGGCCTTGGAACACGATGTGCAATCGGCACACGGCCTGCGTGCGGACATCGAGGCAGCGGACGTCCTCACCGGGAGCACCGTGCACCATGAGGGAGAACGTGACGTCGTCCCACGCGCCCGCATCCAGCATGATCACCTTTCCGCCGCCGTGCTCCTCCGCGGGGGTGCCGAGCAGCTTGATACGGAGGCCGATTCGATCGGCGACAGCCGTCAGTGCGATGGCCGCGCCGACAGCTGCCGCGCCGATGATGTTGTGACCACACGCGTGACCGATGCCGGGGAGCGCGTCGTATTCGGCGCAGATCGCCACGGTCACGTCGCCGCTCCCATAGGTTGCCTCTACCGCGGTGTTGAGTCCATACGCGCCGATCGCGACGTCGAAGCCCGCGGCCTCGAGCTCTCGCGCGACGAGGGTCGACGCGTAGCGCTCCTGGAAGGCGATCTCGGGAACTCGGTGTATCTCTCGGCTGAGTGCGATCGCGGACTCCTCCCATTCCGTCCGGGAGGCGAGGATTGCCTCCCGGACGGAGTTGGACGATTCCGGATGGGAAGGGCGTTTTGCGATGGTCATCTTTCCTCGATCGGTTCGGCGATGGATGTCTCGTCGGTGTCAGGTTCTCTCGCCACGCGCATCCGCAGGGCGAGGGCGGAGAGCGCCAGGGAGATCGCCAGGCAGATCCCCCAGACGGCGAAGAACGACAGGGGCGTCGAACTCACCGCGGTCGATTCTTCGACGCTCCGCGTGGTGACGAAGAGGGACATCACCAGCGCGAAGACGGCGCCCGCGACCGCGCCCGCCGCAGTGCGCGCGGTGTTGAACAACGCCGAGGCGATGCCCACGGAATCGGCGGGTGCGTTGCGCACCACGATCGAGGGGAGGACGGCGAGGAGGACACCGGCGGAAAGACCGCCCAAGGCCATCCAAGCGATGAACATCGCCGTCGACCCGGAGAAGATGATCATGAGGGCGAAGCTCGCCCCCGCGACGACGCCGGCCAGCGCGACGGCTCTCGGCGGGGTGACCCACCGCGCAAGGCGTTCGCCGAGCAGCGTCCCGGCGAACGCGGCGATCGCGTAGAGCACGATGATGGCGCCGGCACCGGCCGGGGGCAGACCGAGTCCGTATCCCTCCCGGGCCGGATCGCTGAGAAGCCAGAGGAAGCTCGCGGTCTGCCCGCCGTAGGTCTGCGCTCCGAAGAGGGCGGATACGACGATCGGCAGGCCGATGCCGCTCTTCGCCAGCATTGACAGATCGACCAGGGGGTTCTCCACCCGGCGCTCCACGAACACCCAGAGCGTGAGCACGATGACGCCGCCGAGCACCAGAGAGAGGGTCCTCGCCTCGAGCCAGCCCCAGGCGCCGCCGTTCGAAATTCCCGTGAGGGTGGCGAGGAGACCGGCCGTGAGCAGGATCGCGCCCGTCCAGTCGATGCGGCCTTTCTTGCGTACGGTCGTCTCGGGCACGAGGAAGATCACCACCGGAACGCACAGGGCGATGAAGATCGCGGGGAACAGCAGGACCACGTTCAGGTTCTGCGTCGAGGCGTACAGCAGGCCAGAGGCGAGTGAGCCAACAGCCGCGCCGAGAGTGAGGGCACCGACCAGGACGCCGATGTTCCTGCTTGCCGACTTCGCGTCGCGGGAGCGGACGATCGCGAACTCAAGCGGCAGGAAAGCCGCCAGCGGCGCCTGAAGCGCGCGACCGAGAAGGAACAGCTCGAAGGTCGGCGCGAAAGCGACGACCAGCGAACCGACGGCAACGAGTGCCGCCGCGGCGACGAGGAGCCGCTTGTGGCCGAACATGTCCCCGAGCTTCGCCAGGATCGGGACACACGCGACCGTGACCAGCATGTACATCGCGTTGACCCAGTTGAGGGAGCCCGCGCTGACGGAGAACTGCTGCCCGATCGCCGCGAGCAGGGGCGAGAACCACCCCTGCAGCATGCCGCTCCCCAGCTCCATGACGACCAGAAAGCCCACGACACCGAACGGCGATCGGGAGCGGAAGGCGAATCGCATCATCAATGACTCCAGTGTCAGCGCGGACATAGACGCTTCGTCTCACGCTGGCGCTCGCGCACGCCGTCGCGCGGGTTCACGGGTCGGTGCCGCGTGTCACGGTGACGGTGGAGCCGATGCCGCCACCGGCCGCGGTGATCGCGCTCGGCGTCGCGGTTGCCCGGGTAGACGAGGTGGGTGCGGGCGTCGATCAGGCCCGGCGTAACAAGCGTGCCGCCGAGGTTCTCCACGTCCTCGCGATGACCGTATCGCCGAGATCATGATCAAAATATTTCAGTCCAGCTATGTGCTGATAGTCATACGCCAACGACACTAAAGTGACAGTTTATGGACAAAAAAGACATCAATCCGCAGATTCGCGGCCTGGATGAGATCGACAGGCGACTGATCCACGCGCTTCAGATCCATCCTCGGGCGCGATGGGCGGCGATCGCACCAATCGTGGGGGTGGATTCGGTGACGCTTTCCCGCCGCTGGGAACGCTTGTCCGGCGACGGCCTTGCCTGGGTCTCCGGGCATCCGGGGGCTGACGCTCGCGGACCCTGCGCGATCCTCGAAGTGGAATCCCACCCTGGTTCGACCCTTGAGATCGCTCAGGCATTGGCGGCCGACCGGGAGGCGTTCACCGTCGACCTCACAGCAGGCGGCCGCGACATGCTGGTCATCGCGGGCGCCGAGAGCCTGGACGCCCTCGGCGAATACGTCATGACCCGGATGCGTCGGCTTGAGGGCGTCCGCGCGACGCGGACACATCTCCTCTCCTCGCCGTTTACCGACGCGGGTCAGTGGCGACTCCGCTCGCTGAGCGCCGCCGAGGTCGCCGCGGTCAAACGCACGGTCTCGGCTGACGCGCCCGAACCGGCGCGCATCGACTCCCAACTTGAGCGTGAGCTCCTGAAACTGCTCGGTGTGAACGGGCGTGTGACCATCGCCTCGATGGCGAGGGTTCTCGATGTCAGTGAGCGGCGCGTGCGGGAGACCATGGCTTCGCTGGCGAGTAGCGGCCGCCTGGCGGTTCGTCTCGACCTCGCGCGAGCGCACTCCGGCTGGCCCGTGCACGCATGGTATTTCCTGCGGGTCCCTGCCAGGTTGACCGCTCGGGCGGGGACGGCCCTCGCCGGCATCAGCGAGGTCCGCCTCGCCGTCTCGACAATCGGCCCGTCCAATCTCGTCCTCTCCGTCTGGATGAAGACGCTGGCGGACATTCAGAGGCTCGAGGTGGCGATCGAGGAGAACATCCCGGAAGTGGTTATCGCGGATCGATCGTTGGTGCTGCGGACGCTCAAGAAGGAGGGGCGCCACCTCGACGCGAACGGGAATGCAACCGGCGATTTTACGCCGCTTCCGATGTCTTTCCCGCATGCGGGAGCGCCTCCGCGATAGAAACCTGCATCGGATGGATCGGGACCGCCATGGTGCGTACGGTCCCCATTTATGACTGTCTCGGAGCCAACTGTCGGCGTGTTCGACCTTTTCACGATCGGTATCGGCCCTTCGAGTTCGCACACGGTGGGCCCCATGAGAGCCGCTGCCGAGTTCGTTGATCGTCTCACGGGCGAGACGATCATCGATCGGGTGGACAAGGTACGCGTGGAGATCTTCGGTTCCCTCGCCGCGACCGGTGCCGGACATGGCACATTCAGTGCCGTGCTCCTCGGGCTGGAGGGAGTCCGGCCCGATGCGGTGACCCCAGCGGAGATCACCGCAAAGCTCGCCGTGATCGAAGACACAGGGTTTGTCGCTCTCGGCGGCCGTCATCGCATCCACTGCCGCGTCGAAGACTTCATCCTCCGCCCGCTGACGGTCCGCGCCCGGCACAGCAACGCGCTGTCCTTCACCGCGTTCGACTCCACCGGCGCGGAGCTTGCCACGGATACGTACTACTCGATCGGTGGCGGCTTCGTCGTGCGTGACGGTGACGAGAAAAACGCCGGACCTCCGGCGGCGCGTCGGCCCTTTCCGTTCCGCACCGCGGCCGAGCTGCTCACCATCTGTGAGGAGACCGGGTTCAGCATCGCCGAGGTAATGATGGCGAACGAACGGGTCCTGCGCTCGGAAACCGACATCCGGCACTTACTGCGAGGTCTGTGGGATGTCATGGAGTCGTGTGTCCGCTCGTCGATCGCCCGCGACGGCATTCTGCCCGGCGGTCTTGGCGTACGTCGCCGCGCCGGGGAATGGGCCGCCCGTCTCGCCGCGGAAGACCCCGACCACGCCAACGGATACTGGCAGCAACGAGTCAACCTCGTCGCCCTCGCCGTGAACGAGGAGAACGCGAGCGGAGGACGTATCGTCACGGCACCTACAAATGGTGCCGCGGGCATCATCCCCGCCGTGCTGTACTACGCCTTGCACTACACGCCGGCCGGCCGATCCACGACCACCGGCGAAGACGACATCGTCCAACGGTTCCTGCTCACCGCCGCGGCGATCGGCACCCTCTACAAGGCGAACGCGTCCATCTCCGGCGCAGAGGTCGGCTGCCAGGGCGAGGTCGGCTCCGCCTCGTCGATGGCCGCCGCCGGCCTTGCCGAGATCCTCGGGGGCACCCCCCAGCAGGTCGAGAACGCCGCCGAGATCGCCATGGAACACAATCTCGGCCTCACCTGCGACCCTATTGGCGGACTCGTCCAGATCCCGTGCATCGAACGCAACGCCATCGCCGCAGCCAAAGCCATCAACGCCGCGAACATGGCGCTCTGGGGGGACGGTGAACACCATGTCTCCCTCGACCAGGTCATCGCGACTATGCGGGAGACCGGTGCGGATATGAGCGACAAATACAAGGAAACCGCCCGCGGCGGCCTCGCCGTCAACGTCGTCGAATGCTGATCGGCGCCAATACGCCCCAGCCGGATCATCAGTCCAGGAGAAGCGAGCCCACATGCACTCCCGTACCGTGTTCAAGAACGGCGTCGTCTTCGATGGCACCTCCGTCTCCGACGCCGATGTCGCCGTGGCCGGTGACCGCGTCGTCGCGATAGGCGTGGACCTGGATGGCGACGAGGTCGTCGACTGCACCGGAATGTCGATCGTTCCGGGCCTGTTCGACTGTCACGTCCACGTGATGGCGCGCGATCTCAACGTCGCGCGCACCGAACAGCAAGCCTTCTCGCTTCAGTACTTCGAAGCCGGTCGCAATCTGTCCCTGCTACTGGACCAGGGCATCACCTCCGCGCGAGACGCTGCGGGGGCGGACCTCGGCATCAAGCAGGCGATCGAGCGCAAGCTCATCGAGGGGCCGCGGCTGCAGATCGCCATCGTGATGCTGTCACAGACCGGAGGGCACAGCGATCTGCATCTCCCATCGGGCGGAGAACGCTCGGTGCCGATGATGCTCGAGCATCCCGGCCGACCACGCTCGATCGTCGACGGCGTGGACGGCCCCGGCGGCGTTCGGCGTGGCGTCCGGGAGGTCCTGCGCGCCGGCGCCGACGTGATTAAGATCGCTACGACTGGCGGGGTCATGTCGCTGGGAGACAATCCTCGGCATTCACACTTCCGTGACGACGAGCTCGCAGCCATCGTGGCGGAGGCTGCGGCAGCCGAAACCTACGTCTTCGCTCACGCGCAGGGGACCGAGGGGATCAAAGCGGCATTGCGTCACGGGGTTCGCTCGATCGAGCACGGCTACTATCTCGACGACGAGGCGGTCGCCCTCATGCTGAAGAACGAGGCCTGGCTGGTCCCGACGCTCTCGGCGACGCGTGCCATCATCGACGCGGCGGCAAGCGGGGTGCCGATACCGGCCGAAAGTCTCGCGCTCGCCCAAGAGGCGCTCGAGGCTCACCGCGCGAGTTTCGCGCTGGCAGTCAACGCCGGCGTGAAGATCGCGATGGGAACGGATACCCCGCCGTACTGGAGCCCGTCCGCCAGTAACCTGGACGAGCTGGGACTCATGACCGAGGCGTCCTCCATGTCGGCGATCGAGGCGTGGCGAGCCGCGACGTCGAGCGCGGCGAAGCTGCTCGGGCACGACGATCTCGGCGTTATCGAGCCGGGCGGGCTGGCTGACATCGTCGTCGTGGACGGCGACCTGCTCGATCTTCGAGGCCTTCGCGGCCGGATCCGTCAGGTGTGGCTCGCGGGTGTTCGCGTCCGCTGAGAGCTCGTACAGGGAACGGATCCCCGGCGGGGATCCGTTCCCTGTACTAATCCGAGCCGGTCAGGAAGGCTGCGATCAGCGCGGCGGCCGATTCGGGTCGTTCGTTCTCCCATGCGTGACCCGCGTCCGCGAGCTGCAGAACGCTGGCGCCGGGGATCTCGTCCGCCATCGCCAGGACGTCGGCGACCCGTATCGTTGCGTCCCGTCGACCGTGCACCACGAGGGTCGGCGACGTGACGGAGCCGAGGAGGCCACGAGTGTCGAACCCGCGCGTGGCGGCAAACCGTCGCACGAGCTGCTCGCTCGCGGACTCCGGCGTCTCCCCTTCCGAATTCCGCGATCTCGCAGCGGCGCGGCCGACGGCGGGGGCCATCTGAGCCAGAAGAGCTCGGGCTCGCGCGTGATCGCCCGTTTCAAGCGCCCCGAGAAGGGCACGGACGCCGTCAGGAAGCCGGGCGGGATCGAAGGGGAACCGATTCGTGGAGCCGAGGATGAGCCGGTCCAATCGATTCGGATGCCGCAGTGCGAACGCCTGCGCGATCATTCCCCCGTAGGAGGTGCCCAGGACGTGGGCCTGGTCGAAGCCGAGAGCTGAGATCAGCGCGGCGAGATCGTCAGCGAGATCGTCGATCGTGTACGGCTCCGGGGCGAAGACACTGGCACCCCGATCGCGCTGATCGTACGTTACGACCGTGAACGTGTCGATGAGGTAACGGCGGAATGCGTCGAAGAGGTCCTGCCCGATCTGCAGTCCGTGGACGAGGACAACCGGGGGCCCCGCTCCGTCGATCCGGAAGGAAGTGCGGCCACCGTTGGTAACGGTGACCGCACCCTCACCTCCGGTCACCGTCTCACCAGACCTTGCGCTGGCGTGCGTCCGCGACCAGATCAGGGACGGGGATCAACGCCTTCGACCCGACCGTCGCGAGCGACTGCTGCGAGAAGTGGAAACCGAAGTCCTCCGCGACGAGCTTGCGCCAAGGGCGGTTGACGATGTTGTGCGTCGCCCATCGTGCGAATCGCGGCCGCTTCATGATGTCGCGCGCGAGCTCCCACGCCTTGGGCAGCAGTTCCTCGCGGGGCAGGACGTCGCTCACGAGCCCGTACTCAAGCGCCTTGGGTGCCGGGATGGAGCTGCCCCCGTAGATCGCGTAGGCGGCGCGCTTGCTCCCCATGAGATGCTGCAGCGCGAGCGCGAGACCGTCACCGGGGGCGGTGCCGGCCATGAAATGGGGATCCATGAAGTCCGCGTCCTCGGCGGCCAGGGTAACGTCGCACATGAGTGCGAACTCGGTGTGAATGCCTGGCCCGTTCACCGCGGCGATCGTGGGGATGTCGATGTTGTTGACGAAGTTCTCGATCAGCTTCCAGGCGTCGATCGTCTGCTGAAAGATGAAGTCGGGCTCCTCCTCGACCAGCGGCTTCGGCCACGTCTGTCGCGGGTCGCCCTGGAACCAGGTCTCGCCCGTGCCGGTGATGATGAGCACGTGGTTCTCGGAGTCGTTGCCCACGTCCTGCCACACGCGGCTCCACGCGTTGTGGGCAGCCCAGTTGTGGACGTACGGGCCGCCGTCGGTGTGGAGCCGCAGCTCGATGATCCCGTTCTCGCGACGCATCTTGAAGAACGCCGCGTACCTCTCGGAGTACTCCTCAAGCGTCGTGGGGGGCACGTGACCGGCCCATCCGAAGCTGGACGCATTCGCCATCATGGCTCCTTTCGCCGAAGCGAGCCGACCTCGCTCGTTAATGAGACAAAGTATCTCTTTAACTGCGGTCGGTCGGTCTCCGCCACGCGGTGCGCAGAGAACGGCACTCGAACGCGCGCGCCTGCGAAGATTTCGAGACCTATACGGCACCTCCTTGCCGCAAACCGGCGAGGACTATGCTGACGATCTTGTCCGCGTCGTCTCTGGTGAATGGTCGAGTCCGGCGGACAAGGAACCACTGCACAGGTCCGGCGAGCATCATGTTCACGAAACGCGCATCGACGGCCGGGAGCTGACCAAGGGCCGCTGCCGCATCGAGCCGGAGTTGCAGATCATCCGTGCGCCGCTCAAGGAGTTCCAGGCCTATCTCGCGCAGGCCGTCGCTCTCGTCGGCCTTCCGCATCAGGATTTGCAGGACCGCGCGACCTTCCGGAGTGGCGGAGGCCTCGGCGAAGGCACAGACGAACGCGACCAGATCGTCATGGATGTCACCGGAGTCGTGGAGGGGGACAAAGGTCTCCGCGAACCGCGCGAGTATGTCGCGGAACAGGTCCCCTCGATTCGGCCAACGTCGGTACACCGTCGCCCGAGCGACCTGTGCTCGCGCGGCGAGGTCCTCGTACTGGAGGCCGTCAACCCCCTTCTCGGCCAGGATCTCGAGCGTGGCCGCCCACAGACGCTTGCTGACCAGCCGCGTGCGGCCCCCCGGCCGGCGTGCCGGTTGTAGTTCTGCACTCATTCTCGTCGCATCGACGCGGATCCGGCCCACCTGCGTGTTCTGTCGACCGGTACGGCCGCATCGATGACTCTCCCTCCGCTTCTCGTCGGCGACTCCCGATCGTAGTGACCAGACGATCATGCAACGATGTCGCCCGAAACGTTCGCAAGATGCTCAATCCCGGCAGTTTCCCGCGTCGAGTCGCCGACCACAGCCACTTTCCTGCAAACGCTAGGGGCGTTAGCCGGGCAGGCCGACAATGTCCGGAATCTCAGATCGATGCCCCGATCGAGTCCAGATTCAGGGAAGTGGCCATGACTCGGACACCCACGAGCCCCTCCGAGACCGAGACTCCAGGCAGCGGGTGGAGCGGTCGGATCCTCTGGTGGGTCACCATCCTAATCGTCGCCAACACGGTGGTTGACACGGTCATCGTCGCACCATTGCTCGTGCTGCCGCAGATGTCGGAGTTCTTCGGAACCGACCAGAGCGCGTGGCTCAACGCCAGTGCGATCCTCGCCGGCGCGATGTGGGCACCGCTCCTCGGCAAGAGCGCCGATGTCTTCGGCAAACGCCGAATGCTCGTCCTCGCACTACTCGTGGGCGGCATCGGCGCGCTGGTCTGCCTCCTGGCCCCCAACATCGGGATCTTCCTGGTCGGCCGCGTGATTCAAGGCGCCGCCGTCGGCTCCGTGTTCATCACCGTCGTGTTCATCCGCCAGGTCTTCCCGCCCCGCGTCGGTATGACGTCCGTCGGCATCGTCACCTCTGGCTCTGCGATCCTTGGCATCGTCTCGCCCTTCCTCTTCGAGATCGTCGTAGGTGCGTACGGTTTTCGCTCAGTCTTCGTCGTGTCCGCCGTGCTCGCGTTCTTCGCTGCGCTGACCGTCCGCATCTTCTTGCCCGAGTCGCCGATCAAGGTGAGAAGCCGCGTGGACGTCGCCGGCGCCGTTCTTCTCGGGGCGGGCCTCGCGGGCATCCTGGCGTACATCAGCCTGGGTCATGACCTGGGCTGGATGAGCGTCGGCATGATCGCCCTGCTTACTGTCGGGATCGTCCTCCTTGGCGCATGGGTCCTGACGGCGCTGCGCCTGCCCGAACCCGTCATCGATCTGCGGATGCTTACTCGTCCTGTCGTAGCCACCCTGGTGGTCGTTGTGCTCGGCGCCGGCGCCTACCAGGCACTCCTTCAGCTAGTCGGGCTGATCGCGCAGACCTCCGTGGACGAAGGGCTGGGGTACGGGCTCGCCGGCGCGTCGGGTGCGCTCGGCTTGCTCTTCGCCGTGCCGTCCTTCGGCGCCATGACAGGCGGGATCCTCGCCGGATGGCTCGCCGGACGGATCGGCCCAGCCCGCACACTCGCCGGCGGAATGGTCATTGGCACATTCGCCACACTCGGGCTGCTGTTCTCCACCTCCGCTTTCCTCCCCGCCGTCATCTCCGCCGGACTCCTCGGCTTCACCGCCGGGGCCGTGATCACCTCCGGGTTCAACCTGTCGACAACGCTGGTGAGCGAGGAGAAACAGGGGATCGTGGCCGCTCTAGTCCAGGTAATGCTTGGTGTCGGCGCGGTGATCCTCAACATCATCGGAGGAAGCATCCTCCGGGCAACCTCCCTCACCGGCAACGGCGAGTCGGTGAACTCCGCGGCGGGAGTTTCCCTCTACATCCTCGTGACGCTCGCGCTGTTCGCCATCGCGACCATCGTCGCGCTGGCAATCTCCCGCCGCCGACCACGTGACCGTGGCGCAACGCGCGGAAACGCGGCTCAGCCCGCCTGAGCCCCGCCTCCACAAGACCACAGGGGCACACCAGAGTCTCCACTGATCCCGGAGCGCTTCAGTCATCGCCACTCCTTTGATCAATTGAGCGGAATGATCGCAGTAGTCGCCGACAAAAAGGCTCGGTTCCTGGCCGACGCAAGAACGCTCGCCCGACCTTGGGGGCGAATCGGCGGTGTTCAGTGATCACTCGCACACCCCCAAAACGTGAACCCATCGCGGTCGGGGTTTCAGAGGTGTTCGAGGATGCGGGACAGGCTGAGCAGCGGGCCGACCACATCGAGGGAATCGGTGAGAAGCCCTTCATGCTCAGCGAGTACGGCTACGTGGCCGGGCCTGGCTTGCCACGGGTGTCGAAGGAGTTGTCTCCGCGACAGGCCAAAGAGTTCGAGGCGACTCTTGGCAAGATCGTAAAGCAGCGGTTTCGGCTGGTGCCTCTGCCTTTTCGTGGTGATTGGGGCGTCGCGTCCCGGCACACCAACAGAACGACGTTCACTGGTCAACCAGCACCTCGTCGGCTCGCTCGCGGATCGTGCGGCTGGTGCCGTGAAATGTCTTTTCCGGTGGGGTGGGCTATGGTCGGCCGTATGACGGGACCGTGGAGAACTCCACAGGGGTCCATCGCGCTCGTCGGCGTGATGGGCCTGGTTCTGTTGTCCCTGGTGCTGGCCGGCGCTTCGTGCAAGGCGAGCTGCGGCGTCTCGGCGGTTACGCAGAGTTCGGTCTCCGGCCCGGTGTGGGAGCCCGGCGGATGGGACGCCGACCTGACCGGCCTGCCGCCGCAGGCAGGCGAGGCACGTGCGCACCAGGTGCTGTCCCTGCGGCCGCTCACGCGCGGTGAGCTCGCACATCTGGTGCTGTTGCCGTCGCCGGGCTCGGACGCGGACACGCTGCGCGAGCCTCAGCAGCTGGCTCACCGCATCACGGGATCGCGTAGTCCGCCGCTGATCTAGCCGATGTCTTCCCCTCGGGCTCTGCGGCCACGCGCCGCGGAGTCCGACGACGGCGTATCCGGTGCACCCCCACGCCCGCACCAGGCCTTTGCCTGGCGTCGGCGCGGGCGTGCCGCCGCGCCCTGAAGACGTCTCGCGATCGGCCCCTTGGCAGGAGAAGCGGCAGGTCGTCTTCGTTCGAAGCCACCCCTTCGCGTTCGGGGTGCTTTCACCGTGCCGCCTTTCCTGTCGGCGTCCGCCAGGAGCCGATCATCGCCATGGCCGCTGTCGCGTCGGTTCACGGAGCCTCCGCGCCGGTCGCGCGCCCCTGAGGCTTCGGTCGGCGCGGCGCCGCGGGCTCAGCACGAGGCCATCCGTGGCCTGGTGCGGCTGTGCCCGCGGCCGACCCTGGCGGCCGGTACGGAGTGGCCGTGTTGCTGGCCGACCCCGCTGTGTCCTGGAGTCAGCTGGCCGGCGTGGTGTACGGGTTGGTGCTGGAGAGCCGCGAGACCGCCTCGGGACGCGGTCCTACCGACCTGTTCGCGCTCGCCGACAACCTGGCCGACGTCATCGGCGGCGCGGTGACCATCGAGGACCGGCACTCGCAGGTACTGGCCTACTCCCGCTCCCAGCAGGCGGGAGATCCGGCCCGGCTGGAGACCATCCTCGGACGGCGGGTCCCGGAACGGCTGCGTGAGCTGTTCCGGCGACAGGAGGTGTTCGCCCGCCTGGCGGCGACGAACGAGCCGGTGTTCGTCCCCGCCGACGCCGGGCACGGCCTGACCGGGCGGATGGCGGTGGCGGTGCGGGCCGGCCGCGAGCTGCTCGGTTCGGTGTGGGTGAGCTGCGCCGACCCGCTGACGGGCGACCGCCGCCGGGCTCTGGTCGACGAGCTGGCCCACCAGTGGTTCGGCAACAGCCTGACGGTGGCCGACTGGCGCGACATCTGGTTGCACGAGGGGTTCGCATCTTACTCGGAGT
>NZ_JBEXUE010000195.1:0-17429 GCF_040614275.1 Streptosporangium sp. NPDC006013 | reverse complement strand
CGTCCACCGCCGGAAAAGACCACGCGCGCCCCGGCGCCCCCGGAGGTCAGGTTGAGCACACCGGGGGGGATCCGTGAGTGGTGTCGAGAGCCGGTCGACGGCTCAGGATCGCGCGTTCGCCATCGTCCGGCACGCCTCGGCCCATGCCCGGCACGCGTCGGCGCACTCCTTCATCATCGGGTCGTTCTCCATGGACATGCACGCGTCGGCGCACTTGTTCGCGGCCTTCGCGCACATCGTGGCCATCTCCTTCGCCATCGGCGACTGGCGCATCATCATGTCCGCGCAGAGGCGGGTCATGTCGGCGCAGTCCATGAGCGGGCCTATCAGCGCCATGTCGGCGTACCGACCCCCCTGCATGAGGCAGTAGGTCATGGTCTGCTCGCAACGGCTGTGGCTCTCCAGGCACATGTCAATGCTCTTCTGTACCTGAGGGTTCATCTTCACCGCATGGCTCATGCTTGCTCCCCGTGTTCGTGACCGCTCTGCTTTAACGGCCGAAGATCTCGCACCAGTGTTGTGCCCCGCCGGGCGCCTCGGCCTCCAAGAAAAAAGCGGCTTTAATGCCCCATCGAAATAGTTTTGTGTATAAATTCACCTATCGTCTGTAGGGTTAGTGGGAAAGTCATGGAGGTGGACGGCTCCTCCCAGATCCTGCGGGGAGCCGCCCACCGGACACCGGGCCGGAACGCGTTCCGGCCCGGTGTTCCCCGCCACTCAGAGCACGGCGCCCGAACCCTGGCGAGCGGGAGCCGGGCCCTTCCGCTTGGGCCGCGGCGGCGCGCCGGGCTTACGCTTCTCCAGCTCGATCGCCACCGGCCCCGCGACCAGCGCGGAGGAGAGCGTGCCGACGATGATCCCGATCAGCAGCGCCACCGCGAAGTCGGTCAGCGAGTCGCCACCGAGCACCGCCAGCGCGGCCAGGATGAACAGCGCGCCCAGACCGGTGTTGACGGTACGGGGCACGGTCTGCAGGATCGAGGTGTTGACCACCTCGGCGAACGAGCTCTTCGGCCGCGCACCCCACAGCTCGCGGACCCGGTCGAAGACCACCACCTTGTCGTTGACCGAGTAGCCGATCACGGTGAGCATCGAGGCCAGGAACACCCCGTCCACCGGCTTGCCCAGCCAGGCGAACGCGCCGATCACGACCGCCGCGTCGGCGACCAGGGCCACCACCGTGGCCAGGCCGAACGTCCAGCGGAACCGGAAGGCGAGGTAGGCGAGCTGTGCGGCGAGCGCGACGCCCAGCGCGATCAGCGCGTTGCGGCGCAGCTCGTCCCCGAGGCTCGGCCCGATGAGCTCGTCGCGCTCCTTGGTGACCTGGCCACCCTCGCTCTCCAGCGCCTCCTCGATCTTCACTACCTCGGCGGGAGTGATCTGACCCGTCCGTACGGAGATGTCCTCATCGGAGGCCTGCACCACCGCGTTGGGGAACCCGGCCTTGCTGACCAGCTCGCGGGCGGCGTCGGCGCTCATCGGGGTGGTCGTGGAGTACTCCACGAGCCTGCCCCCGGTGAACTCCACCCCGAAGTTGAGCCCCCGCACCGCCACCCCGGCCACGGACGCGGCCACCAGCAGGCCGGTGATCGCGAAGTACACGGCGCGGCGGCTCATCAGGTCCGGTTTGCGGATGTTCAGCCACGTGCGGACCCGCCCGATGTTGGACAGGCCGGTGATCTGCGGTCGTGCGGACACCACCTTGAACCTCACCGCCCACTGGGCCAGGACGCGGGTGATGACCATCGCGGTGATCAGCGAGGCGATCACACCGATGCTCAGCGTGACGCCGAAGCCGCGTACCGGGCCGGAGGCCAGGAAGAACAGCAGCCCTGCGGCGAGCAGGGTGGTGATGTTGGAGTCGGCCACCGCGCTCCACGCGTTGCGGAACCCCTTCTCCAGCGAGCCTCCGAGGTTGGGCGTCTCGGCGTACTCCTCACGTGCCCGTTCGAAGACCAGCACGTTGGCGTCGACGGCCATGCCGATCGCCAGCACGAAGCCCGCCAGTCCCGGCAGGGTGAGCGTGGCGCCGAGCCCCACCAGCGCCGCGTACGAGATGAGGGCGTAGCAGGCCAGGGCGATGGCGGCGAGGAAGCCCACCAGCCGGTAGATCACGATGATGAACAGCGCGGTGAGCGCGATGCCGATGACCGCGGCCCAGGCGCTGGCCTGGATCGCGGCGGCGCCGAGCGTCGGGCCGACGGTCCGCTGCTCGACGATCTCGACGGGCACCGGCAGCGAGCCGCCCTTGATCAGCAGGGCCAGGTCCGAGGCCTCCTCGGCGGTGAAGGTGCCGGTGATCTGGGTGGTGTTACCCGGCAGGCCGACCTTGCAGCCCACGTCCTCGTTCACCTGGGGGGAGACGATCACCTTGGAGTCGAGCACGATGGCGATCCTGCGCCTGGGGTCGCCCGGCTCGTTGCAGGCCGCCTCGCCGGTCAGCTTGGCCCACGCCGCCCGTCCCTGATCGCGGAAGTCGACGGTGACGAACCAGCCACTGCCCAGCTGGGCGTCGATCCCGGCCTCGGCACCGCCGACGCCGTCACCGGTGAGGGCGGCCGGCCCGATGTGCAGCGGGGCGCCGCGATCGTCGGGCAGGATCTGCTCTCCCTTGCCCGGCTTGGTCTCCGCTCCCGGGTCGGGGGCGTCGAGGACGGGGTGGAAGGTGAGCTGCGCGGTCTTGCCGATGACCTCGGCGGCCTTGGTCGGGTCCTGCACACCCGGCAGTTCCACGATGATGCGCCGCTCGCCGGAGCGGGCCAGCGGCGCGTCCGCCACGCCCAGGCTGTCGGCCCGGCGGCGGAGCACCTCAAGGGTGCGGTCGGTGGCCGCGGCGTCGGCCTTGACCGTCGGCGAGTCCTTGGTCTCCAGTACGAGTTGGGTGCCGCCGCGCAGGTCGAGACCGAGGCGCGGCGACATTGTCAGGGCTATGTACAACGAGGTGGCGATGACGGCGAGCGCCGCTATCGCGCGTACCACCGGGGCACGCGACATGGAAGCCTCCACAGGCTGGG
This sequence comes from Streptosporangium sp. NPDC006013, assembly GCF_040614275.1. Taxonomy (NCBI): domain Bacteria; kingdom Bacillati; phylum Actinomycetota; class Actinomycetes; order Streptosporangiales; family Streptosporangiaceae; genus Streptosporangium; species Streptosporangium sp. NPDC006013. The sequence continues at coordinate 14,415 of NZ_JBEXUE010000195.1, read as the reverse complement.
GGAGTTGTCCTCGGTCACGCCGAAGGAGCGTTCAGGGGCGGCGGCACGCTTCGCGGGAGAAGGCGTTCTCCGGGTACGGGAAAAGACGTCTTCGCTCGCGGCGGAGGCGTTTTCACGTACGGCGAAGAGACCCGGAGCGGTTCCGGGGTGTTTCAGCCGGCTGTGGAGGCGGGCGGTGCGCGCCCCGGTCTGACGAGCAGGGCCGCGAGCGGGCGGGTGTCCTCGTCACCCGCCGGGCGGGTGAGCGGGCCGGCGGCGAGGAACAGGTGCCGGAGGTCGGTGGGCGGGGTCGCGAGCGGGTGGCCGCCCCCGCCGCCCAGGCCGGCCCCGGTGCCGGCGACTCCGGAGACCAGGGAGTGCCGCTGCACGCCGTCCAGGAGCGGGCGCGACAGCGGCTGGTGCTCGCCGACGGCCTGGACGACCGCGGCGTGCCGGGCGAGGGCGGCGGTGCCCCCGCCCAGCCCTCCGGAGACCAGCAGCGGCAGCAGCAGGGTCAGCAACCAGCCGAAGGGCGCGCCGCGCCTCAGCTGTCGCATGATCTCCTCCTGGCCGTCATCGCTGTCCACCGTAGCCCTTCGGAGCCGCTGCGATCCCCCTCAGGTCAACTCCGGGGTGCATTACCCCATGAACGCGCAAAGAGAGGGTAGTGCGGACGCATGCGACTCACCCATACAGCCGACCTGTGGTGGAAGAACGCGGTCGTCTACTGCCTGGGCGGCCTGGGGGACTTCGTGGAGTTCGTCAGGACGGCCAGGGACCGCGGCATGCGGGTGATCGCCGACCTGGTGGTCAACCACACCTCCGACGAGCACCCCTCAGCCCTGAGCGGTCTCCGATCCGGTGTCGCCGGTCTCTCCCAGCTCGGTGAAGAGGGTGAGCTGGAGCCCGGCCGGGCCCTCAAGGCGGGAGTTGAGCGAGTTCCACGGGGTCCGGACGGGCTCGGCGACCACCGTGGCCCCGGCTCCGGCCAGCTTCGCGGTGACGGCGGGGGAGTCGTCGACCTCGAACGCCACCCGGATGTGCCCGGCCACCCGCCGTCCCACCTCGACCTGGTCGATGAACTCCGCCTGCGAAGGATCGGCGATCTCCAGCGTGGCCCGGCCCGCCTCCAGGATCGTCACCCTGCCGTCGGGTGAGGAGTAGGCGGCCCGCTCGGGCAGGCCGAGTACGTCGCGATAGAAACGCAGCGCCTCCTCGTAGTCGGCGGCGGTGACGACCAGGCGCATCTCTCGGGCGGTCATGACGGCTCCTCACACGGTCAAAACGAGCATCCCGTGCGGGGACAGCGTGGTCGGCACATCCGGTATTCCTCGCCCGGCTCACCGCGGGACGGGAACCGGCACGGGCGCGGTGCGCTCCCGGCCGGTAGGGGCGACCGCCGGGGTGCCGTGGCTCAGGGCCGGTGCGGGTGATCGCGGCGCGGGTCCCGCCTGGTCTTGAGCCTGTCCAGCCGGCGGATCAGCTCGTCGCGGACCTCCACGAGCGCGGCGGGCAGATCCTGCTCATAGGAGTGGGCCACCAGCGGCTCCGTGCCCGGGAGCACGCATTCGAGCGTCACCCGCTGCTGGGGCGTGTCGCGGTCCTTGACGCTCAGCCGCAGCTCCACCGCGTCACCGGGATAGGAGAGCAGCCGCCTTCCCAGCCCGGCCAACCGCTCGATGATCCCCTGACGCTCGCTCTCGGCGAGGCCCGTCCCGAACCTGAGCCGCCCGGCGACGACGTCCTGCTCCTCGGCACTCGCATCTGTCATCGTCGACAGCCTCCTTCGGGTGTGGTCACAACATTACAGTCAGTCATCATCGTCATCCTGGGCGGCACCGAGGTGACTTTCCTCGCTGTGTCGCAGGGTCGCTGTCCCGACTGCGGTTTCTCTTGCTGTAGGGGGGCTAAAATCCCATTCGGTGTCGAGCGTGAGGAGAACGGTCCCGGATGGATCTGAGTACGCTGCGTGATGTTTCCGAGCTGAGTGACCCCATCGAGCGCGCACGGGTTCTGGGCCGTCTCATGACCGAGGAGCAGGAGCGCCTGGAGGAGGCGGCGAAGATGCGCCGCCAGGCGATCGCCGAGGCTCGTGACTCCGGCATGGGCCTGGAGGAGATAGGGGCACACCTGGGTGTCTCCCCGGGCCGGATATCCCAGATGCGGAAGGGGCCGGCGGCCCGTGCCCCCGAGGGAGCGGCGGCCCGCGTGCCGAAGGTGCTGGTCCGGCGGGCGCTGCCGACCGACCCCGCCGTGCGCGCCTCCGCGTCCCTCTTTCTCGTCGAGGCGGAGCGGCAGGGGATCAAGCCGGACCGCAGAATGCTCTATGTCGGCCCGGAGCCGGCGAGTGATCACGTGGCGGCCTGCCTGCGCGTCGAGCCCGGCACCGAGGTGATCGCCCGCCGGAAGATGATGACGGCCGACGAGATTCCGGTACGGATCGCCACCAGCTACTTCCGGGCGGACCTGTTCGGGGGGACGCGCATCGCCGAGCCCGAGTTCGTCAAGCCGTCGCTCCAGTCGGCGCTGGTCGCCCTCGGGCACGTCTTCGGCCATGCCGAGGAGAACCTGACGGCTCGCCCGCCGACATCCTTCGAGTACGACACCCTGGAACTCGAACCGGGGGAGTGGGTCGTGCAGGTTCTTCGAGCCGGATACTCCAGCGAGGACACGCCGGTCCACGTCCTGGAGACGATCTGCGCCGCGAACAGGCACATCTTCTCGATCGGCCAGGTCTCCGGGGACGACGAGTTCTGACCGGCCTGCCGGCAGGCGCAGGTCACATCGGCCAGGTCTCCGGGTACGACGACTTCCGACCGGCCTGCCCGACAGGCCCAGGCCGGTCACAGCCGTCACGCCCGTCCACTGCCTGATCATCGAGATCCGGCTCCCCGTACCGTTGAGATCGGAGAGAACGCCTGTGACAGCCACGGCCACGACGCGGACCTCGGTGTCCGTTCCCGCCGGGCGGCTACCCGCCTACGTCTACGACCTGGCCGAGCTCGACGCCCACGCCGGGGCCGTCCGGGCCGCGCTGGGAGACGTCGAGCTGTACTACGCGGTCAAGGCCAACCCCGACCCGGAGCTGCTGCGGACGCTCGCTCCGCACCTCGACGGCTTCGAGGTCGCCTCCGGCGGGGAGCTCGCGCATGTGCGGGAGCACTTCCCGGACGCGCCGGTCGCGCTGGGCGGCCCCGGCAAGACGGACGACGAGCTGTTCAGCGAGGTCACCCGCCTGCATGTGGAGAGTCCCGGCGAGCTGCGCCGCCTGCTCGCCTCCGGTCGCCCCGCCGACGTGCTGCTCAGGGTCAATCTGGACATCCCGATCGAGGGGGCCTCGCTGGCGATGGGCGGCGGAGCCACGCCGTTCGGGATGGATCCCGCGGGGATCGCCGAGTGCGTCGCGCTGCTTGAGACCCAGGACGCCGTACGGCTGCGCGGGATCCACGCCCACCTGGCCAGCGGGCTCGACGCGCCCCGGATGCTGGAGCTGGCGGCGGCGGTCCTGGACTACGCGCGGACGCTGGGGGCGGGTGAGATCAATCTCGGCGGCGGCATGGCCGTCTCGTACGCCGACCCCGGGACGCGGTTCGACTGGCAGGCCTACGGGGAGGGCCTCGGGCGGCTGCGCCGTCCCGGTGAGACGCTCAGGATCGAACCCGGGCGCTCGCTGACCGTCTACTGCGGGCGCTACGTGACGCGCGTCATCGACGTCAAGCGCGTCCACGGCGAGCTGTTCGCGGTCGTGGCGGGCGGGACCCACCACATCCGCACCCCCGCCACCAAGGGCCACGACCAGCCGCTGGTCATCACGGAGCCCGGCGAGCCGATCACGATCGTCGGCCAGCTCTGCACCCCCAAGGACATCCTGGCCCGCCGGGTGCCCGTCGCGCTGAAGCCCGGTGACCGGGTGGAGTTCACCATGGCGGGCGCCTACGCCTGGAACATCTCCCACCACGATTTCCTGATGCACCAAAGACCGAGTTTCCACTACCTGGCGCCGTCATCTGGCTGAGGCGGGTCGCCAACCCGGGTGTGAGGATGCCGCCAAGTGCGCATATGCTGCGCTTCACCGCTTTTTTGGATAAAAGGGAGAAGCTCGCCGTGTACAAGGAGTTCGCAATCGAGGCCGTGGTCTGGGTCATCCCCGTGGCAGTGCTGCTCGGGCTGGCTTTCATGATCACTGCCTGACCTGGACGCGGCCGAAGAGCCACCACAGCCACACCTGTGACGCCACCAGCAGGGGAGTGAGCAGCACCATCGAGGGAGTGAGCAGGGCGAGCGTCGCCGGGTCCGCCAAGTGCTCCGCCAGTGGCAGGCGGGCCCCGGCCAGCAGGCAGGCCAGAGCCATCCCGGCCGACGTCAGGGCGTAGACCGCACGCCCGGCCGAGGGCCCGGCGAACCGCCGGGCCCGCTCCCGAGGGGCGCCGTCGAGCCGGAGCCCGGCCAGCGCCAGCCCGTGGGCGGCGAACAGGACGGCCCCCAGCGGAGCCGCGACCAGCGCGCCGGGACCGACGGTGAACCCGTCGCCCATCCCGACGAGGATGAGCCCCCAGCTCAGCACCGCCAGCCAGCTGCCCGCGACCACGGCGCCCTCGCACCAGGCCCGCCAGGCGGCCCGGTCCACCCGCCCGCGCAGCCAGATCCCCGCGTCGCGGGCGACCCAGCCGAGCAGCAACGCGACGAACGGCAGGTACAGCCCGCTGAGCATCTCCCCCTCCAGCACGGGGAATGCGCCGATCAGTACGCCCACCGCCGTGACCAGCCAGACCTCGTTCGTCAGGAAGAACGGGGTGATGGAGCCGAGCACCCGGCCGCGCTCCTCGGGGGTGCGGCCGAGATACGGCAGCAGCATGCCGACCCCGAGATCCGCGCCCGCGAGGACGAAGTAGCCGACCGCGAAGAACGCGAGCAGGGCGATTTCCATAGCGATTTCCCTTTACGAAGGCCGGTGGACAGCGGGGCTGTCAGAAGGCCAGGACCGGAGTCGGCTCGGCCGGGGCCGGGCCGGTGGCGGGTGCCTCGGGGCCCTGGCGGGCGCTGCGCGCCAGGATCCAGGCGTTGACGGCCATCAGCAGGACGGACAGCGTGATGAAGGCGATCAGCGAGACCCAGATCGTGCCCGGCGACAGGTCGCTCAGCGCGTCCTCGGTCGTCAGCAGGCCGTTCACCATCCAGGGCTGGCGGCCCGCCTCCCTGAACACCCAGCCGGCGATCATGGAGACGAACGGCAGCGGGATCATCGCGATCAGCAGCAGGTGCCAGGCCCGCGCCCCCAGGACCATCCGGCGGAACGAGGCGAGCAGGACGCTCAGCGCCGACACGAGCAGCAGCACCGTGAAGACACCCAGCATGATCATGGCGCTGATCTGCGTCGGCGCGACGGGCGGGATGTAGTCCCCCGGACCGTGGGTGGCGACCATCTCGGCCTGCAACCGGGCGATCTCCGCCTCCCGCCCGCCGAAGACGGCGGTCTTCATCGGCTGGAGGGACGGGAACTGCACGCCGCCGAACGCGGCGTTGACCAGCAGCGCGGGCAGCGTGGTGAACACGCCGATCCGCAGGGACCTGCGGAAGAACTCCTGCTCGGCCGTCCCGCGGCGCAGGTGGTAGGCGCTCACCCCGGCGAGGAAGAACCCGGCGGTCACCAGGGCGCCGGAGAGGATGTGGGCGAACGCGAGGAGCGCGTCGGGGTTGGTGAGCACCGCCGCCGCGTCGGTGAGCCGCAGCGTCCCGTCCACGACCTCGGCACCGACCGGGTTCTGCAGGAAGCCGTTGGCGACGAGGACCCAGTACGCCGAGGCGTAGGCGGTGATCGTGACCACCCAGATCACGCCCAGGTGCGCCCAGCGGTTCAGCCGGTCCCAGCCGAAGATCCACAGGCCCAGGAACGTGGACTCGATGAAGAAGGCGACGAGGGTCTCCATCGCCAGTGAGGCGCCGAACACGTTCCCCGCGAAGTGCGTCAGCCCGCTCCAGGCCATCCCGAGCTGGAACTCCATCACCAGCCCGGTGAGGATGCCCATCGCGTAGTTGATCACATACAGCCGTCCCCAGAACCGGGTCATCCGCATCTGCGTGTCGGAACGCGTCAGCGTCGCCCGGGTCTGCGTGACCGCCAGCACCGTGGCCAGGCCCAGGGTGAGGGCCACGAACAGGAAGTGTGCCCCCGAGGTCACGGCGAACTGCAGGCGGGCGAGATCGAGCGTCTCCATGCCGCTCATGCTTCCGGCGCGGTCACCGCCCGCGCGTCCCTCCCCGGGAGGCGCCTGCCGTACTCCAGGAGTCGTGATCCCCGGCCGTGGCCGTACGCCTTCCAGCGCACCGGCCCGGGTTCGCGCGCGAGGTTCGGCCACATCGGACCAGACGATCTCGATGAAGGGCGGCGGAGGCCGCCGGGCGGGCCTGCGGGGTCAACGGGTCGCGGTGATCAGCTCGAAGGGGCCCGGCAGGACGGTGACGTCCCTGAAGCCGCTCTCTTCGAGCAGCCGCGCGTAGTGCTCGATCTCGTAGAGGCGGCTGACGCAGCTGTCGACGCCCATGAGGAAGTACGACCAGAAGAACTGCCCGGCGAGCCGGTCGGGGGTCCTGAACTCCTCGCAGATCAGAATCCGCCCGTCGGGGACGAGGGCCGCGTGGGCCTTCCGCAGCAGCGCCCGTGCTGTGGAGACCGGCCAGTCGTGCAGGACGCGGACGAACGACAGCGCGTCGTACCCGTCGGGCAGGGGGCCGTCGAGGAAGTCTCCGGCGACGAATCCGAGCCGCCCGCCGAGACCGCTCTCCTTCCTCGTACGGCCCACCAGCGGTTCCGCCGCGGGAAGGTTGAACACGTCCACCTGGAGGGCGGGCGAGCCTGCCAGCAGGTGGGCGGCGAGGGTGCCGTCACCGCCGCCGACGTCGAGCAGCCGGAGCGCCCGCTCGCCCCACAGCCGCCCGGCGTGCGCGCGGAACGTCTCGATGACGGGGCCGAGACCCGCGGCCATGCTCTGCTCGAAGTCGGCCAGTCGCTCCTCGTCGCGCGGTGGCCAGCCGAAGGTGGCCGCGGGGATCGACATCTCGCCGCGCAGGACGTCGGCGAGCCTGCCGTGGAGCAGGCGCCACGGATACCGGTCGCGGTCGCGCTCCAACGAGCCGGGACCGGCGACGGCCTCCGCCGCCTGCCTCAGGCCGGGGACCGCCCGGTAGCGGACCAGGCCCAGGTCGTCGCCGCTCTGCTCCCGGTGCACGAAACCGAGGCTTTCCAGGCAGTCGAGCATCTTGTACAGCCGGCCGGGTACGACGCCGAGCCGCACGCTGAGGTCGGACAGGGAGACGCTGTCCGTCCGGGTGTCCGTCCGGGTGCCGGTCTCGGCGCCGGGTTCGAGGGCGTCGAGCAGGCCGAGGCGCAGCGCGGTCTCCACGACGTCCATCGCCTTCGTACCGTTGGCCAGGAGGCTCAGCAGAGCCCGTGGCGACAGGGTGGTGACGTTCATGCGGTGATCCGCTCCCGTTCCGTCTCGACGGCGTCCATGAAGGCGTCGACCTCGGCGATCGTGTTGTAGATGTGGGGCGCCACCCGCAGGGAGCCGCGCCAGCTGCACACCATGCCCCGGTCGACCAGTGACCTGTTCACCCGCTCGTCCCCGTCGAATCGCAGGCAGACGACGCCGCCGCGCCGGTGTGGCTCCCTCGGGGTCACCACCTCGATTCCGGCCGCGTCCGCGCGTTCCAGCACCCGGCCGGTGCACGCCAGCGAGTGCCCGCGGATCGTCTCGACGCCGATGCCGGACAGGAGGTCGAGACCGATCCTGGACATCATCGGCCCCAGCGGCACCGGTGTGCCGGAGGCCAGGCGGCGGGCGTCCCCGGCCAACACGACCGGCGAGCGGAAGGAGGTCGGGTCGGCGCCGGCCAGCCAGCCGGTCGCCGCGGGTCGCAGATCGGCGATGAGGTCGGGGCGCACGTACAGGAACGCGGTGGCGGCGCCGCACATCCACTTGTGGGCGCCGCCCAGCACGAAGTCGACGCCCAGTTCGGTGACGTCCAGGGGAACCGTGCCGACGGTCTGGTAGGCGTCCACGATGACGTACGCGCCCACGCTGTGGGCCCTGGCGACGATCCGCCGCAGGTCCAGCAGCGCTCCGGTGGAATAGCTGCCGTGTGAGACGCACACGCACCGGGTCCGCTCGTCGATGGCGGCCTCCAGCGCGGCCTCGTCGAACCCGGGGCCCGAGCCCACGATCTCCAGCTCCGCTCCGTACCGGGCGAACCCCTGCCAGATGAGCGGCACCGTGGGGAATTCCAAGCCGGTGGTGACCACCTTGCTCCGCGGGCCGCCGAAGTCCAGGCAGGTGCCGATCCGGGCGAGCAGCGTGCTGAGGTTCACATCGGTCACGACGGAACCCGGGGGTGCGCCGAGGAAGGCGGCGAGGGCGTCGGTGTAGGCCGACGTCTGTTCCAGCCAGTCGCCCCACACCTCGTCCCGCCACCTGGTCAGCGTCCGCCAGTAGCGGCGCAGCACCTCCTCCACACCGCGAGGGACGGCGCCGGTGGAGTTGCTGTTGAGGTAGACACAGGTGTCGAGCAGCGGGAACTCGGCGCGCAGCGACCTCACCATCCGGTCGCGGTCCGCGCCGCCCGTCCTGTCGACGAGGTTCAGGGCGCCGCCGCCGACGGGGTTCGCGGCGCTGTCGTCGGTGCGGGTCATCGGGAGCCCTTCTCCGCGTGCCTGGACTCTCCGGGCGCGTACCCGCCGTCGCGTTTCCAGGTGGCGGTCATCTCCTCACGCACCTTCCACAGCCGCCGGAAGAGGGGCTGTGTCATGCGGCCGGTCAGCACCTGCGTCGGCACGCCGTCGAGCGCCGCGGTGCTCCGGCTGATGCCGATCGTCCTGCGGACGAGCATGAAGTGGGTGACGAGCCACATCTGGTAGGCCTCGTCCACGTCGAGGAGCAGCTCGAACGTGCGCTTCAGGTCACCGTGCCGGGCGTCCCGCGCCTGGTAGACATCCGTGGCCGAAACCCCGCGGCGGGCGATCAGCCGGTCGAGCGCGTCCGATATGTACTGGGCCGCCACGCGCAGCCGGTTGTACCCCGGTGACTCCTGCCCGCTGCCGTTCCCGAGATGCCGCCGGATCGTCTGGTACGAGTCGGGCGTCAGCGTCTCCAGGACGCCCAGCTCGTCGTTGAGGCAGCGGACGATGCGCGCGATCCGGTCCAGCCGCGCCGAGGCGTCCCAGAGCGCGTCCAGGTCCAGGTCGCCGACCAGCTCCGTCATCTCGTGCGCCAGAAGTTTCAGCCACACCTCCTGAGCCTGGTGGACCATCTGGAACATCAGCTCGTCGGAGGAGACGAGTTCGTCGGCGGCGGGTTGCAGGGAGAACAACTCCGAGGTCCGCACATACACCTCGTAGTCCAGCTTCCCCTCCCCGACGAAGGTCTTGAGGACCGGGTTGAAGATCGGCTCTGCAACCACCCTGCGCAGTTCTTCCATGACGGGTTCGTTGAGATTGACCTGCATGCTTCTCCTCGTATGCATTGTCAGGCGGTTGTGGCGGTGGACCCGCGGGGTTCCACCAGGCCTCCCGCCGGACTTAAAGATCTGAGTGACCGGTTTCTTCGACAATTCACTTATGACGTCGGAGCGTGTGAGAATCCGTGTGCCGCCCGGCGGCTACGGGGGGGGGCGAGCCGTCCCTTGTCGGGGCGTCGATCATCGTGCCAGGTCAACAGCCTTTTCGGACCTCACTTATCCGCACGTGTCCGCCAACGGGAATGTGCGAAGAGAATTGATGGTGGGAAGCGCCTTCGGCGTTCTGGGCGTGGCCCTCGAAGCCCTTTTCGGCCCGCGTAGAGGCTCTATTTTCCCTCTTGGCGGGGACTTGTGGATGACTTGGTAAGAACCGTCTGGCGACTTGAAACAGGCCATCTTGAAATTGGTAATGAATCGCGGTAAAGTCCCGGTTCGGCGGCCGGGGAAACACCGGCACATTCGGCGCGGTTTCTTTCGCTCCGGGTCTCGCGTCTTCCGGGTGGCGTCTTCCGGGTGACACGGCGCCGACCAGGGCGTCCGCCGTACGGTGGCCTCAGTGCCGGGCCCGGCCTTCGTCGCACGGTGGTTTCACGGTGACCATGGCCTCCGCCGGGCGGCTTCGCCGGTGGCGGATCGGGAACGCGGGTCAGGGCCGGCCGGCACGGCCCGTCAGGGGAGTTTGGTCCAGGGGCCCGGGGCGTGGTCGTCCTTGGGGATCCAGAGCGCGGGCTGGAGCTCCCGCAGTCGCGGGGCGCAACCGTCGTTCCAGGGGAAGCGGCCCGCGGCGTCGGGCCAGACGATCTCCATGAAGGGCAGCGGGGGCCCCTGGTAGAAGTGCAGCGCGGTGCCGAACAGTGACCGGTACCAGCTGGGGTCCACCGCCTTCGCGACGACCGGGTAGTTCCTGATCACGTCGTCCCGCTCCCGGCCCTCGACCAGGTGGTGCCCGGCGGCGATCCGGTCGGCCAGGGTGCTGAGGCAGTTGCCCATCACGTCCACCCGGAGGCCGAGCATCACCACCTCGGGGGAGCGGAGCGTGTGCCACAGCCCGACGGTGAACGCCCAGCCGGGACCGTCCTCGTCCTCCGGGATCATGACAATCGCCCACCCCCGGTCCTGGACGCTCCGCAGCGTCCTGAGATCGGCCTGGTCGAGCTCCACCTCCCGCTCGACGCAGAGCAGGCAGTGGCATACCGGCTGGTCAGACATATGCCGAGCGTAGTGCTCTGTACGGATACAAGCTGACAAGTCCCCCGGCACCGCCCGGCCCTCCTTCATGCCGCCGAACGGGTCCGGACCGGCCGGGCGGGCGCGGGTCTCACCGGGTTCGACAGCGGGGGCCGCAGAGACGATCTCGGCTCGCTTCGCCCGGGAGGCTCGGATCATCCAGGAGGCTGGGATCATTCGGGAGGCCGATGAGGATTCCCAGCCGGTGCGCCGGCCGCCGGAGCGCCCGCGCCGGATACGAGGTCCGGATCCGGCGTGAATTACCGGTCTTAATGTCGCCAGCCCGGAATCGGATGACCGCCATAGCTTTGCCCGGGTGAAGAGCCCTTCCCCGGCTCGGCGGGACGAGGCTCGACGATGAGAGGACATTCATGGATCTGCAGCTTTCCGGCCGCGTCGCGGTCGTCACCGGCGCCTCCAAGGGCATCGGTCTGGCCGTCACCCGCACCCTGCTCGACGAGGGGGCCCACGTCGTGGCCGCCTCGCGCAGGAGCACTCCCGAGCTGGAGGCGCTCGGCGGCCCCGGACTGCTCCATGTGGCGGCCGACCTGACGGACCCCGAGGCGCCGGCCCAGGTCGTGGCGCGGGCCGTGGAGGCGTTCGGCGGCCTGGACATCCTGGTGAACAACGCCGGCGGCCCACCGCCCGGTGTGGCCCTGCCGCGCTTCTCGTTCCTGGCCCCCACCGACGACGACTGGCGGGCGATGTTCGAGTTCAACCTGTTCTCGGTCGTACGGGCCGTCCGCGCGGCCATCCCGCAGATGCTCCAGCGGGGCGGCGGCTCGATCGTCAACGTCTCCTCGGGCGGCGCCCGGCAGGCCGCCCCCATGAACGTCGACTACAACGCCGCCAAGGCGGGCCTGAACAATCTCACCAAGGCGCTGTCGGAGGAGTTCGGACCGCAGGGCATCCGGGTGAACACCGTCTCTCCGGGGCCCGTGCGGACCGCGTGGTGGACAGAGGAGGGCGGCGCGGCCGACATCATCGCGGCCCAGGCGGGCACCGACCGGGACACCGTGATCAACAGCGTCGCGCCGGAGATGATGAAGCTGACCACCGGCCGCCTCGTCGAACCGCAGGAGGTCGCCGACGTGATCGCCCTGCTCGCCTCGCCGCGCTCGGCGAGCACCACCGGCGCGGACTTCGCCGTCGACGCCGGGTTCCTCAAGGAGATCTGAGGTCACCAGGCCGACCTTGGAGGAACCTCAGCTCGCGTGTCGCGTGTCGGGCCAGAGCCGCTGCCAGGGGCGCAGTGGGTCGCGGCAGACGAGGATGGGCAGGTTCTGCTCCTCGTTGGACAGCCCCACCCCGTTGTCGATCCGGCCGCGCTCCTCGCACGAGGCGAACTCGCGGGCGTAACCGCCGGGGGAGTCGGTCACGACCACCGCGACCCGGACGGACGGGGACGGCGGGCCGCGCCAGTAGAGCTCGTTGTGCCCGCTGTGCACCTCTGGCAGGCCGTACTCCCCGGCGTAGCGGTCCAGCGCGCCGGCCTCGCCGTAGTTGTCGGTGAGCAGTACGGCCCGCGCGCGCTCCTCGGGCGTCAGGCCGTCGACCACGGCCGCGACCCGCGCGACGAACTCCGGCCAGCCGACCGACTCGCGCGCCACCTCGTTGATCCCGGCGACCGGGGTGCTCCCGAGGGCGGAGGCCGGGATCACCGGCAGCCCGATGAGGACGGAGACGAGCGCGCTGACCGCCAGGGCGCCGATGACCAGCGCGCGCCGCCCCGCGCTCGACATCCACCGGACGACCGGCTCGCATCCGGCCGCGAAGAGCAGCACGAGCAGGCCCGCGACGTAGTCGGGGCGCCCACCGGAGTAGAGCGTGAGCGCGCACGCCACCGGGTAGGCCAGCGCGAGGCAGCGCAGGCGGGGCTCGCGCCAGAGCCGTACCGCGCCGACCACCTGGATGACCGCCTGGGGCGGGCCGAGCAGCAGGATCTGCAGCGGCAGGAAGGTGAGGCGGTTGTCGGCGCCGTCCTCGGCCTCCAGTGCCGCGGCCATCGTCAGCTGCGGCCAGTCATGGGTCGCCTGGTAGATCAGGTTGGGCGCGGCGATCACGAGCGCGAGCAGCGCGCCGAGCCAGAGCCGGCGGTCCCGCAGCACCTCGCGCGGCCCCACCGCCAGCACGCCCACGCCCAGGCTGATCAGGAGCAGCATGATCAGCTGCCGGTTGTACGTCGCGGCACCCGCGACCACGCCCAGCGCGAGCCACCAGCGCCCGTCGCCCCGCAGCGCCCGTACGGCGAACAGGATGGCCGCCACCCAGAACGGCAGGTCGACGCCCAGGGTCAGCAGGGTGTGCTCGCCGATCAGGAGTACGGTCGTGGTGGCGATGCCCGCGGCGGCGACGATCTGCGCGGCCCGGCCGCCGCCGAGATCCCTGGCCAGGCGGGCGACCAGGACGACGACGAGCGCCGCGATCAGGGCGGGGACCACGCGCAGGGCGACCACGGTGTCGCCGAACAGGATGATCGAGGCCCGCGCGATCAGCGGGGTCAGTGGCGGGGTGTCGAAGTAGCCGAGGGCCGGCTGCTCGCCCAGCAACCGGAAGTACAGCTCGTCCCGGTGGTAGCCGTAGTGGGGGCTCGCGACCAGCAGCACGGCGAGCGTGGCCAGCGCGACCGCGCCGACCGGCCGCCAGGCGAAGGGGATTGCCGGTGCACCCGCGGCGAGGGGGGACCGTGCAGAGGGGGAGGGCTCAGGCACTTCCTCATCATCTGCTCCCATGACCGGTTAAGCGAGGGATATCCCGATCCTCCTGTCATCTCGGCCCCGGCTCCGAGCGGATCCAGCGGTCCGGGATCGGCAGGTGGTCAGGTCGGATCACCGGGGATTCTCGCCGCGCCGGTACGGCGGCCGGCGGATGAGGGGTGAGCCTCTGCTGAAACGTGCACGCGCACGATCCCCGGGTGTCGGAAAAGCATTCGACGTCCCCGATGTCGCGCTGAGATAGTGGTCGGCGCCGGATGTCCGAAAACCGGATGTCCGAAAGACGGGGCCCGGCGGTTCGCTCGTGTCCTGTCCCTTCCCGGCGCAGGCGCCGGTCGCGCGGGCAGGGTCCCAGCAGACGTGTCGATCAACAGTGGGTGAGTCATGATTCCGGTCGGTGAGAAGGAGATCCGCGGATCCTTCGTCAACTGCTCCAAGGGGGAGGCGCGCAGGATCAACCTGCCCAGGAGCCTGCCGGAGACCCCCTGGGCCGACCTTGACTTCCTGGGCTGGCTCGACCCCGGCGCGCCCGACCGCGGCTACCTGGTCACCGAGCGGCGCGGCGAGCTCGTCGGCGTCACCCTGCGCCTCAGCCGGGAGGTGCACAGGAGCTATGCCAAGAGCACGGTCTGCTCGATCTGCGTGACACCGCACGCCGGCACCGGGATCTCCCTGTTCGTCGCGCCCAGGGTCGGCGCCGCGGGCCGCCAGGGCAACACGGTCGGCACCTACATGTGCGCCGACCTGGCCTGCTCCCTCTACGTGCGGGACCTGAAGAAGACGGAGCTCGGCGTGCGGTTCGAGACGCTCGGCAACGAGGAGCGGATCATGCGAGCCGTCGTCAACCTGGAGAGCTTCCTGGACAAGGTCTTCGACGGCGACCTGAGCTCGGGCGTGGCCTGAGCCGTACCCGCCCGGAACCACAGCCGCCCGCGGCCGCGAGTGCCGGGCCGGGGGGGCCGGTGGGAGCCGCGGCCGCGATGTA
>NZ_JBEXUE010000194.1:0-17576 GCF_040614275.1 Streptosporangium sp. NPDC006013 | reverse complement strand
CCGTAGAGACACCGGGCGTGCTCCGTCAGGATGCTGTGCATGTTCTGGAGCGTACCCGCACCCGCGCCGGTGTTCGCGCCCGGCTTCGGGGTGGAGCATCCGGTGGGTCCGGTGCCCGGCGTCCTGACGGTGGTGGGCCTGGCGGTCGCCGTCGGCTTGGCCGCGTCGGTGGGGGCGGCTGTCGGGCCGGGGTGGGCCGTCGGTCCTGCGGGCCCACCCGGGCCCATCGTCGGACCGGAGGGCTGGGCCGTGGGCACCGGCTCCGAGGTCACGGGCGGCCCGCCACCGTCCGGCCTCGCGGTCACGGTGACCGTCGCGGTGGCCGTCACCGTCACCGTCGGAGCGGCCGTCACGGTGACGGTGACCGTCGGGGCGGGCTGGGGAGAGTCGTCCCCCGGCCGTCCCGCCGCTGACGGGGTGGGAGTGGGCGTCGCGGGCGAGGTCCGGGTGAGCGCGGCGGCCGTAGTGGAGGAGCCCGCCGGGTCAGGTACGGGCGTCGGGGTGACCGGTGCCGTCATGAGGCGGTATCCGGCGGGTGCGATACCGGCGGCCGGGACGACCCGTACCTCCCGCTCCGCTCCGGTCGGCTCGGGCGCCGGGGCCGGGGCGCTCGTCCCGGTCGGTGCGGGGGTGGCGCCCGCCCCCGGAGGCCGCGTCGCGGTGGGCTCGCATCCGGTCTGCCCGGCGGGATCGGACCGGCCGGTCCCGGTCTGGCCAGGTGTCGACTGCTGCTGGGGAGCTCCGCCTGCCGCGTCCCCCGCTGTGCTTCCGGTCGTGCTTCCCGCCTCCTCCAGCGCCTCCTCGGCCGCCGCGAGCTGCGCCTTCGCGGCGGTGTAACGCTCGCGTGCGGGTGCGGAGCCGATCCTGGCGAGCACATCCCCCTTGCTGACCTTGTCCCCGGCCTTGACATAGACCTTCGTGACCGTTCCCGATCCGCCGAAGGCCAGGTCCCGGGTGCCGTCGTCCACGGTGTTGCCCGCGGCCGACACCACGGCGGTCACCGTCCCGCGCCTGGCGGAGGCCAACTCCACCCGGGGAGCCTGGTCGGAGCCGCCGTCGAGCACGACGATCGCGCCCGCGCCCACCAGGACGAGGGCGGCGAGGGCAAGCCCTCCCACGCGCAGGTTCTTCGACAGATGGGTCGGTCTCATGGCGGACAATCCTGGACCGTCTGATTCACAGCATGCTCACAGGTGCCTGAAGGTTTGCTGTGCATCCTGAGCGGTACGACACGGTCTACAGGAAATCTTCAGCCTTTGTCGGGGTAGGCCCAAGCCTGGTACGCCAGGGTCGAGCGCTGTGAAGCTGTCGACCAAGCGCGGAGCGCTGATCGTGAACGGGACCCTCGGGGTCCTGTTGCTGGGCGGAGCGGTGATCGCCTACTCCTCCCTCGGCGGCGAGGCCTCATCCGCCGACGCCGCGGTGCGGACCGTGCAGGTGACCCGGGCCTCCGTCACCGCCTCCGTCTCCGCCTCGGGGACCGTGGCCAGCGCCCGCGCGCGGGCGCTGGAATTCGCATCGAGCGGCACCGTCGAGAAGATCTACGTCAAGGTGGGGGACAAGGTCACCAAGGGCCAGATCCTCGCCAGGCTGGACGACGACTCGGCGCAGGAGAGCCTGGACGCGGCCGCCGCCGCCCTCGACACCGCGGACGACGACACCTCGACCGCCGCGGCCTACGCCCAGTACATCACGGCCAGGAACACCTACCGGGCCGCGAAGCGCGCTGTGGACGGCACGGTCATCAAGGCACCGTTCTCCGGTACGGTCACCGCGGTCAACGGCACGGTCGGGGGCTCCTCGGGCGCCTCCGCCAAGGCCACCGGAAACACCGGAAACACCGGCGGCGCGGGCAACTCGGGCAACGCGGCCGGTGCGGGTTCCTCCGGCGGTGCGGCGAGCGGCTCGGGCGGTTTCATCGACATCGCGGACACCGGCAGGCTCCAACTCGTCGGCACCTTCACGGAGTCCGACGTCACCCGGCTAAAGGTCGGCCAGGCGGCCTCCATCGGGTTCGACGCGCTCAACGGCGTCACCGCGGCAGGGAAGGTCACCCAGATCCAGCCGACCGCCACCACCAGCAACAACGTGGTCCAGTACCCGGTGACGATCTCCTTCACCGAGGTGCCGGACGAGGTCCGGCTGGGCCAGACCGCCACGGTCGGGGTCGTCGTCGAGAGCGTGCAGAACGTGCTCGCGCTCTCCACCACGGTGATCTCCACCACGGGCTCCCGCAGCACGGTGACGGTCCTGCGCGACGGGCAGCAGGTGCCCGTCCAGGTGGAGGTCGGGGTCAAGGGCGACACGCTCACCGAGATCAAGTCCGGGCTGAACGAGGGCGACCAGGTGGTCCGCCCGGCGGCCACCGGGACCACCCAGCAGGGCGGCGGCTTCCCCGGCCTCGGGGGCGGGGGCGGCGGTCGCGGTATCGGTGGCGGTGGCGGCTTCGGCGGCGGGGGAGGGGCCGGCAGATGACCGTCCCCGTCCTCTCCCTGAAGGACATCACCAAGGTGTACGGCCGAGGAGACGCCGAGGTCCGGGCGTTGCGCGGTGTCTCGCTCAACGTCGAACGGGGCGACTACGTCGCCATCATGGGCGCCTCCGGGTCCGGCAAGTCCACGCTCATGAACATCCTGGGTTGCCTGGACGTGCCCACTTCGGGTGATTACCGCATCGATGGCACCGATGTCGGCTCGCTGGACGAGCGCCGGCTCGCCGTGCTCCGCAACCGGAAGATCGGCTTCGTCTTCCAGTCGTTCAACCTCATCCCCCGGATGAGCGCGCTCGCCAACGTCGAGCTGCCCATGGCGTACGGCGGGGTCGGCGCCGCGGACCGGCGGGCCCGCGCCCTGGCGGCCCTGGAGCAGGTCGGTCTCTCCGACCGGGTCCGCCACGAGCCGAACGAGCTCTCCGGTGGCCAGCAGCAGCGGGTGGCCGTGGCCAGGGCGTTGGTCACCGCGCCCGCCCTCCTCCTCGCCGACGAGCCGACCGGCAACCTCGACACCGCCTCCACCGAGGACGTGCTGGGCATCCTCGACGGGCTCAGCGTCTCAGGCAGGACGATCGTGATCATCACTCATGAGGATGACGTGGCCGCTCACGCCAAGCGGGTCATCCGCCTGGTGGACGGCCGGATCATCGAGGACCGCCGTCAGGCCCCCGTCGACGGGCTCCCGCCCCGCATGCCGGAGGTCATCGCGTGAGCCAACTGGAGATCCTGCGGTTCGCACTCCGCGGGCTGGCCGCGAACAAGCTGCGCAGCTTCCTGACCACGCTCGGCATCCTGATCGGGGTGGCGGCCGTGATCCTGCTGGTCGCCTTCGGCGAGGGAGCCTCACAGAGCATCCAGCAGTCCATCCAGCGGCTCGGCGCCAACACCCTCACCATCTCGGCGTCCTTCGCCGGGGGCGGTGGAGGCGGTGGTGGTTTCGGCGGCGCCGGGGGAGGCAGGGTGAGCGCGGGACAGAACGCCGGCCCGCGTACCCAGGCCAGGCCGCTCACCCTGGAGGACGCCAGAGCGCTGACCGACCGCGAGCAGGTGCCCTCGGTACGGAGCGTGTCGCCCGTGGTGACCGCGAACTCGGCCGCCGCGGTCCACGAGGGCGCCAGCCATACGATCGCGCAGCTCGTGGGCACCTACCCCAGCTATTTCGAGGCGACGAACAAGCCCGTGGAGAGCGGTACCTACTTCGTCAACGACGACGTGATCGCCGCCAGGAAGGTCATGGTGATCGGGCGGACCGTGGCCGAGGGGCTGTTCGGCACCGCCGATCCGGTCGGCAAGCCGGTCAGCGTCTCAGGCGTGCCGTTCACCGTGATCGGGGTGCTCAAGGAGTCGGGCTCCACGGGCATGCAGGACGCCGATGACGTGGCCATCGTGCCGTTGCCCGCCGTGCAGCAGAGCCTGACCGGGTTCGGCGCGCTCGGTTCCATCATCGTGCAGGCGACCGGCGCGGATGCCACCGACTCGGCGCAGGCCGAGGTCACCGCCGTACTCGACCAGCGGCACGGCATCACCCCGACGGGCACCGCGGACTACCGGATCCTGAACCAGGCCACCCTGCAGGAGACGGTCAGCTCGACCATCGGGATCTTCACCGCCCTGCTCGGTGCGGTCGCCGCCATCTCCCTGCTGGTCGGCGGCATCGGCATCACCAACATCATGCTGGTCACCGTCACCGAGCGGACCAGGGAGATCGGCATCAGAAAGGCCATCGGCGCGCCCAGGAGCGCCATTCTCGGCCAGTTCCTGCTGGAGGCGACGGTGCTGAGCCTGGTGGGCGGCCTGCTGGGCGTCGCGATCGCGTTCGCCGGCACCCGCTTCACGATCGCCGGGATCTCACCGGTGCTCGTACCGTCCTCGATCGCACTGGCCCTCGGCGTCTCGGTGGGCATCGGGCTGTTCTTCGGCGGCTACCCGGCCAACCGGGCGGCCAAGCTCCGGCCCATCGAGGCCCTGCGCCACGAGTGACCCGTACGGCTTAGGCAAGGAGAGAGACATGGGCGGCAACGCCGACGAGACGGTCCCGGCGGGGAGATCCCTGGAGGGCTCCCCGTTCCGGGGGGACCTGGACAGCGAGCTGGCGGCCCGGCCGCCGCGCCGGCTGTCCACGCTCACCCTCGTGCTGGGCGCCGGGGTGATGCTCGTGGCAGGGGTGATCGTGGGTATCCAGGTGCAGAAGGCGACGGGTGTCACGTCCGGTCCCACCGGTGCCCCGGGAGCCGCGATGCGGCAGGGCGCGGGTCCCGGGGGTTTCAGTGGATACGGCGGTTTTGGAAACGGGCAGCAGGGTGGTCAGGGCGCGGGTCAGGGCCAGGGGCCGGGGCAGGGCGGTGGCGGCCGGGGCGGCATGACCGTCGGCACCGTGCAGCGGGTGGAGGGCGAGAAGGTCTACCTCCAGACGACCGACGGATCCGTCGTGACGGTGAACACCACGGACGAGACGTCGGTGCGCCTCACCAAGGAGGGCAAGGTCGCGGACCTCAAGCCCGGTGGCACGGTGGTCGTACAGGGAGCCAGGGCCGAGGACGGCTCGGTCAGCGCGACCGCGATCAACGAGGGGGGCGGCCGACGGTGAGCCGGTTCCCAGGAAACGTTCAGCTTCGGCTGAGCTTCGTTCCAGAGAGGTGAGCGAGCCTCAGGGGGTGCTGGACAGAGTGGAAGCCCGATTGCTGGTCGTGGACGACGAACCGAATATCAGGGAGCTGCTCTCGGCCAGCCTGCGACTGTCCGGGTTCGAGGTGGTGACCGCGGTGGACGGTCGGGAGGCCGTGCAGTTCGCCGAGCGCATCCGCCCCGACCTCGTCGTGCTGGACGTGATGCTGCCCGACATGGATGGCTTCGCCGTGGCCGGGCGGCTGCGGGAGATGAGCGGGCAGATGCCGGTGCTCTTCCTCACCGCGCGGGACGGCACCGATGACAAGGTCGCCGGGCTGCGCTTGGCCGACGACTACGTGACCAAGCCGTTCAGCCTGGAAGAGGTGCTCGCCCGCATCCGGGCCGTGCTCCGGCGTACCAGGGGAGACCTCGACCTGCCGGCCCGCCTGCAGGTCGGTGACCTGGAGCTGGACGAGGAGGCGCACCAGGTCTGGCGTTCCGGCGTTCCGGTGCGGCTGTCGCCCACCGAGTTCAAGCTCCTGCACTACTTCATGGTCAACAGCGGCAGGGTGCTGTCCAAGGCACAGATCCTCGACCATGTCTGGAATTACGACTTCGGCGGCGACGCCGGGGTGGTCGAGTCCTACGTCTCCTACCTGCGCCGGAAGGTCGACACGGCCGAGCCGAGGCTCATCCACACCCTCCGCGGGGTGGGGTACGTGCTGCGCCCCCCGCACAGTGATTGAATTTTCAGCCGATATTCAGCTCTACCTGACCTGATTCTGAGTTTTGTGTGTTCAAATAGACACTGCACGACCCCCGATCGCCTCGGAGCCATCCGATGGACTCGGGCTCGCCTCCAGCTGCGGGGGAGACGAGTCCGGCACGGTCCGCGGCTGGGATCCGAGGGCTGGGCCCCACCGCTTTACCGAGTTCGCCCCCGTAACCCGGTCAGGCGGTGGGGCCAATTTCGTTGGAGGGGGTCCCGTCGGCAGGGTCGACGGTCTGCTGGAGGCGCCGCGGCGGCCGGGTTCGCCGCCATGACCCGGGCGAGCGGTGGCGCCGATCGCGTCTAGAGGGGCATCCT
Source organism: Streptosporangium sp. NPDC006013 (assembly GCF_040614275.1). NCBI lineage: Bacteria > Bacillati > Actinomycetota > Actinomycetes > Streptosporangiales > Streptosporangiaceae > Streptosporangium > Streptosporangium sp. NPDC006013. The sequence goes on along the minus strand of NZ_JBEXUE010000194.1, from coordinate 11,391 downwards.
GTCGGGCAGGATCGACCGTATGGGCGACAACGACGGTCTGCTGGAGACGTTGCGAGAGTTGCGGCGACATCTCGACCGTGACCTGTTCCCCCTCGCGATCGGCGACGTGACGGCTGACCGCCGGGCACTGCGCGAGCTGACCGGCCAGCTCGACGACTACCTCATCCCCAGGCTGAGCGCCATCGACGCCCCGCTGCTCGCCGTCGTCGGCGGCTCCACCGGGGCCGGCAAGTCCACGCTGGTGAACTCCCTGGTCGATGCGGACGTCTCCGAGCCCGGGGTGCTGCGGCCCACGACGATGGCCCCCACCCTGGTCACCAGTCCCGCCGACCGCGACTGGTTCACCGCCCAGAACATCCTGCCCGGCCTGCCCCGCGTCACCGGGAACGGCAGAGGCGAGCCCGGCACGCTCAGGGTCGTCACCACCGAGGCACTTCCGCCGGGACTGGCCCTGCTGGACGCCCCCGACATCGACTCGGTCGTCACCGCCAACCGCGAGCTGGCCGCCCAGCTGCTCGCCGCCGCCGACCTGTGGCTGTTCACCACCACCGCCGCCCGGTACGCCGACGAGGTCCCCTGGAGTTTCCTGCGCTCGGCCAGGGAGCGGAGCACGGCCTTGGCCGTCATCCTCTCCCGGGTGCCGCCGGAGGCACTGGGCGTGGTGCGCAAGGACCTGGCCCGGCTGCTGGAGGCCAACGGTCTGGGGGGAACTCAGCTTTTCGAGGTGCCCGAGCTGGTGCTGCCCGAGGAGAACGCCCGGCTGCCGCGCCAGGCGGTCCGGCCGATCGCCGACTGGCTCACCACCATCGCCGCCGACTCCCGTTCCCGCGCCGACGTGGTGCGCCACACCCTGTCCGGTGCGCTGGAGAGCCTCTCCACCCGCGTTCCCGCGCTCGCCGGAGCGGTCGAGCGCCAGCACGCCGGGGCCGCCGAACTGCGCTCGATGGCGGACGCCGCCTACGCCGTGGGCCTCGCCTCCTTCGACGAGGGCATGCGAGACGGGTCGCTGCTGAGGGGGGAGGTCCTGGCCCGCTGGCAGGACTTCATCGGGACCGGTGACCTGATGCGCTCCCTGGAGAGCCGGGTCGGCCGGCTCAGGGACCGGGTCGTGGCGTTCGTCACCGGGCGGCCCGCGCCGGAGAGCGAGCTGCGGGTCGCGCTGGAGAGCGGGGTGGAGGCACTGATCAGGGCCTCGGCCGACGGTGCCGCCGAGCGCCTGATGGAGTCATGGTCGTCGCACCCGGCGGGGCGCGCCCTGCTGGAGCGCGAAGGGGTCGCCACCGCGGGGCGTCTCGGCCGGGCCTCCGCCGACCTGCCCGCCAGGGCGCAGGAGGCGGTCAGGGGCTGGCAGTCGTACGTGCTCGACCTGGTCAGAAAGGAGGGGGCGGACAAGCGGACCACCGCCCGCATCACCTCGTTCGGACTCAACGGCGCCGGGCTGCTGCTGATGCTCGCGGTGTTTGCCTCGACCGGTGGCCTGACCGGCATCGAGGTCGGCATCGCCGGAGGCACCAGCGTGCTCAGCCAGAAGGTCCTGGAGGCCGTCTTCGGCGACCAGGCCGTCCGCACCCTCACCGTCAAGGCCCGCTCCGACCTGCGCGCCCGGGTGGCGATCCTGCTCGGTGAGGACGCCGACCGCTTCATCGCCCTCCTGGACGCCGTCCAGCCCCCCGAGAGCACCGCCCCCGCCCTCCGCGCCACCGCGGACGCGGTACGCGAGCACCTGCGCGAACTGCCCGTCGCGAACCGCCGGGCCGCTCTTTCGCCGGGCGCAGCCCCAGAAGGCGCGGGTTCCGCCGCTTCCGCCACGACGGCGCCTGAAGAAGGCTCGGAGACCGTACGCGATTCCCGGCGACGGTCCGACGGCGTCCGGCATCCGGCAGAAAGGCCGGATTTCCCACACGCGGATGGACCCGGTCATTCGCGCTCGCCGGGCGGATCCGACGGTGCTCCACGGGCGGACGGTGAACCTGATTCCCCGCGCGCGACAGGCGGGCCCGGCTCTCCGCGTCCGCCGGGCGGACCTGATGACGGGGGCCGGCGGGCTCCCAATGCGGGAGAGGCGGGCGAGGAGTGAAGCTGCTGCGACGGGAGAAGGCGGTCTCGCTGGACGACCGGCTGGCGGCGCTGGCGCGGGCCGCCGACCTGGCCGACGGGCGGCTGGACGCAGAGGCGGTCGCCGCGGCGCGTTCGGTGGTCTCCCGCGCCGGGGTACGGGCAAGCCTGTCGGTCGACCACACCGCGGTCGCGCTGGCCGGAGCCACCGGCAGCGGTAAGTCCTCGCTGTTCAACCTGCTGTCCGGTACCTCGCTCGCCACGGTCGGGGTCACCCGGCCGACCACCTCGACCGCCCAGGCCGCCCTCTGGGAGGGCGGCGGGGCGGGACCGCTGCTCGACTGGCTGGGTGTTCCCCGCCGCCACGAGCTTCTCGACACCTCAGGCTCGGCCGGTGTCACCCCCGAGAGGGATCGCGAGATCCGCTCCGCTGACGTCGCCCAGGAGGGGGGCGACTCTGGGAAGCACGAGTTTCTCGACGTTCCCGGCTCCGGCGTTTCCGAGGGTGGTCGCGAGATCCGTTCCGCCGGCCCCGTCCCCGATGCTCCCGTGCCTGTCGGTCATCCGTCCGGGATGGGCGGGAAGGCCGCGGGACTGATCCTGCTCGACCTGCCCGACCACGACTCGATCGAGCCTTCGCACCGGCTGGAGGTCGACCGGCTCGTCGAGCTGGTCGACCTGCTGGTCTGGGTGCTCGATCCGCAGAAGTATGCCGACGCGGCGGTCCACGACCGCTACCTCAGGCCGCTGGCCCGGCACCGGGAGGTCATGGTCGTCGTCCTCAACCAGATCGACCGGCTCTCCCCGGCCGCCGCCGAGCGGTGCCTGAAAGACCTCCGGCGGCTCCTCGACACCGACGGGCTGGCCGGGGTGCCGGTGATCGGGGTCTCCGCCCGCACCGGCGCGGGCATCCCCGAGCTGCGCTCCCTGCTCGCCTCTCGGGTCGCCGACCGGCGGTCCTGGGCCGCACGTCTCGCCGCCGACACCGGCATGGCCGCCGACGCGCTTGGAGAGGCGTCCAGCGCCACCACTCCGGGGGAGAACCCCTCGATGGACAATCTGGTGAAGCCGCTGAGGGACGCGCTGTCGGAGGCCGCCGGGGTGCCGGCCGTCGTCGAGGCCGTGGCCAGGTCCTACCGGCACCGCTCGGTCGCCGCCACGGGATGGCCGCCCACCCGGTGGATCCGCCGCCTGCGGCCCGACCCGCTCCGCCGCCTCCGCCTGGACGCCACCAGCCGCGTCTCCGGGGAGCAGGGGGACATCGTCGGGAGGACCTCGATCCCGGTGGCGACGGTCGTCCAGCGCTCCCGGATGGACAACGCGATCAGGGAGGCCGCGAGAAGCGCCTCGGCCGGGCTGCCCGCGCCGTGGACGGCGGCCGTGCGGCAGGCGGCGAGGTCACACGGGGACGAGCTGGAGGACGGCCTGGACCGAGCGGTCGCCACCACCTCTCTCGGTGCCGCCCGGCGGCCCCTGTGGTGGCGGCTGGCCGGGCTGGCGCAGTGGCTGGCGCTGGCGACGGTGCTAGCCGGAGGGGCCTGGCTGCTCGCCCTGGTCGCCATCGACTACCTACGACTTCCGCAGCTCTACCTACCGACCGCAGGAGAGCTGCCCTGGCCGACCACGCTGCTGATCGGGGGTGTCCTGCTCGGCCTGCTGATCGCGCTGCTGTCCCGAGTGGCCTCCTGGCTCGGCGGCCGGCGCCGCGCCCGCAGGGCGGCGAGGGCGCTGCGGGCGAGTGTCGACCGGGTCGCCCGTGAGCTGGTGCTCGACCCCATGGAGGAGGAGCTGTCCCGATATCACCGCTTCGCCGAAGCGGTCACGCTGGCCCGGAACGGGACTCGCAGGTGAGGTGATCTCTCAGGAGGGAAGATGCGCTCTGGGGGCGAGCGCCTCCCGGTAGAAGGGGACGGACCCGGAGAAGGTCCGTCACGCAGGAGGCGCTCAGTTGGGTCCTCACCGCGGGGGCCGGACCGGTCGGTGCCGGTCGGGGGCGTCAGGTGAGGGGTGGATCAGGCGACGAGGTTGACGTAGTACGTGGAGTAGCCGTTCATGTCGATCAGACGGGTGCCCACGCGCCTGGCCGCGGTGCTGCCGATGTTGATGCAGGAGTCGAAGGCGTTCTGATAGACGTACATCGGGCCGTAGGCGCCGGTCCAGACGGCCCCGTTGGCGGCCTCGGCGTAGTAGGCGGCGTAGCGGTTGTTGGTGTTGAGGACGAACGCCTCGCCGCCCGGGTCGATGGCCCACCAGCCCCGGGTGCCCCACTGGCCGTAGTCGCGGCAGCCGTCGGGGCTGTAGAACATGATCGCGACCCACACCTTGGAGCCGTAGCGGTTACGGAAACGCAGCTGCATGTCTACTCCTCCGCTTCCGTGAACCGCAGGGCGAGGGGCCTGTCGTCAAGCGCCTCGCCGGCCACCGGGGGAAGGTGGTCGTCGCTCTTCGCGACGACCGCGACGCGGTCGGCCGCTCCCGGCCGCTCGCTCGTCTCTCCCGTGCTGGCCGCCGTGGCGTCCGCGAACGCCACCCGGGGGTCCGGGGGATGTTCGGTGCCGTTGTCCGGCATGGTTGCTCACCTACATTCGTTTGAGTGCGTAGGGTGATCGGGCAACAACATACAGTCATACTCAAGGTCATGTAAAGAATCGTTTTCATTTCCGCGGTGGGTACGCCGGTGGGACGGGCTCGACGAGACGGCGGATCTCGGAGTGGGGCCGGGAGGGCGCCGTCGGCTTTTCCTTGATCCGGGTGTTTCCGCACGCCCCGGTGTGCGGAAACACCCGGATCATCAAGGAAAGAGCGTCTGGTCGCCTGCCTGCCGTCCGCGAATCAGGGAAACGCGACCGGCTCAGCCGATGTCGAGAACCGCCTTGCCGTGCAGCCTGCGGCCGCGGAGAGCCTCGACCGCCTCGGCGGCCTTGTCCCAGCCGCCCCGCCAGGAGATCTGCGGGTCCAGGCGGCCGGCCGCGACCTGCCCGGCCAGCCAGGTCAGGTCCGGTGCCAGGCCCGAGCAGGCGAGCAGGAAGAAGGTGACGATCGAGCGGTCGTGGCGGCCCTGATCGCCGAACAGCGCCCCGAACGGGAAGTGCTCGCCCTCGCTGGTCGCGTGCCCGATGGACACGAGTGTGCCGCCCTCGGCGAGCTTGTCGAAGCCGTCCACGAGCTGGCGTCCGCCGACCAGTTCGACGATGCCGTTCACCGGGGCATCGATCTCGGATGGGCCGGCCACCACCTCGTGCGCGCCCAGTGCCCGCAGGCTGTTCTCGTGCGCTCCCGGGTCACCGGTGGACGCCACCACGTGCGCGCCGCCGAGCCGGGCGAGCTGCACGGCGTACCGTCCGACCCCGCCGGTGGCGCCGGTGATCAGTACCCGCTTTCCGGCGATCGGGCCAAGCCGGCGCAGGGCGCGCAGTGCGCTGGCGCCCGCCACCGGGACGGTGCCGACCGCGCCGAGGTCGGCACCTTGCGGCACCGTGCCGATCAGCTCCGTGTCGACGGCGCGCAACTCGGCCCACGCGCCGTCGGCGGCGAGCGTCACCACCGGGGTGCCCGCGGCCGGGCCGGAGCCGTCGGCGGCGGCTCGCTCCACCACCCCGGCCGCGTCCCAGCCCGGCACGCTGCCCTCGGGCGCGTTGTCCAGGCCGAACTTGACCTCGCCGTAGTTGAGGGAGGTCGCTGTCACCCTGATCAGCGCCTGGCCGGGGGAGGGGTCGGGCTCGGGGGCCTCACCGGATCGCAGCCCGCCGGACAGGGAGCGGTCGACAAGCAGAGCACGCATGGGGCATGAACCTTTCGCGAGGACGTTGGCGATCACCATAATGCCACTGAGTGGCATAAGCCTATAAGGGGCATTCGTATCTCGCTAGACTGGCCGCGATGACCACCTCGCCCTCACCGACCACCCCGGCCGACCGGCTGCCGCTGCGCGAGCGCAAGAAGCTCCGCACCCGCCAGGCGCTGATCGACACCGCTCTGGAACTGTTCACCGAGCGGGGTTTCGACGGCACGACACTCGACGAGCTCTGCGCGGCGGTCGAGATCTCCAAGCGCACCTTCTTCCGTACCTTCAGCAGTAAGGAAGACGTGGCGATGGCGCCCGTCCACGACCTGTGGACCGCCTTCCTCGACGACCTCGAATCCCGTGAACCCGGTGGCCGCCCCGTCCTGGAGATGCTTCAGGACGCCCTGCTCGCCGCCCTCGACCGGATGACCGCCGAGGGCTGGGAGAACCGTGTTCGGCTCAGCCGCCGGCTCGCGGAGAAAACCCCCTCGATGGACGCGCACGGCCTGCACTTCTGCGACCGCACCAGCCGCGCCGCACTCGCGATCCTGCACCGCAGGTTCAACCTGGCCGACCCGTACGACCTGCGCCCCAGGCTCGCCCTCGACATGCTCGTCGCCGCGTTCCACTGCGCCCTGGAGACATGGATATCCCGGCCCGGTGCCCCCACCCGCGCCGAACTGGCCGCCCACACCCGCGACGCCTTCGCCGCGATCCCGGGCAGCCTCACGCTGACCCTCGGCCTACGGGAGGAAGCTCAGACGCCCTCGTAGAGACGGGTTCCGCATGTGCATCCTGATCGCGGTTGCAGCCGCGTCATGGGCCTATTCAAGTAGCCCCGATGCACTGGTAACACGAGGCCCCGGGCTAAGCCCCTGCCGAAACCCCGATGCCCGATTTAGCAAGATCGCGGACATTCGATGGTGGAAGACAGGGATTGCCCTGGGGCCTTCACCGTCCGTATCGCCCTCTCGATCCAAGACGCCCGTAGCAGGTCGCACGCCGCACATCGAGGTAGCGGGGAGTGCCCTCAGTGCCAAGCTCAAGCGGGCCTTGACCCCCCCGGGCGGAGGGGTGCTTCCTTCATTCGTATGAGTGCCAAAATCATCTCTGGTGGGGAGTTTCTGGACAGCGAGCCTCCCTAGCGTGGCCGTTATGAATTGCGCATTGCTCAGACGGGGCGTGGCCTCTGCGGTGGCGGTCGGCCTTCTGCTCACCGGGCCCGCCGTACAGGCCATGTCAAAGCCCGTCACTGTGGCCCTGCCCCAGCCGACAGGTCCACGCGAGATCGGCACTGTCGCGCTGCACCTGCGTGACGGCTCCAGGGCCGACCCGTGGATCAAGGCACATGACCGGCGTGAGCTGATGATCAGCCTGTGGTACCCCACCCGTCGTCCGGACGGCCACCCCGCTGCGCCTTGGCTGCCGCCTCGCGCCGCCGAGGCCTTCTATCGCAACAGCAGCCTCTCGCCTGCGGCTGTCAGCCTGCCTTTGACCCATGGCCGCGAAGGGGCCCCTGTGGCGGGCCGAGGGCTGCCCGTCGTACTGTTCTCACCCGGCAACGGCGCCGACCGTTCCATGAACACCGCCACGGTCGAAGAACTGGCCAGCTGGGGCTACATGGTGGTCACGATCGATCATCCGGGCGATGCCGGCGAGGTGGAGTTCCCCAACGGCACGGTCACCGGCCGTGTCCTGAAGCCGGTCCCGGTGAGCCGGCTGGACGAGAAGGCCGAAGAGATCAAGGTGCGGGTGGCCGACACGCGATTCGTGCTGGACCGGCTCAAGGGGCTGAACAAGGGGCAGAACCCCGATGTTGAAGGCCGGAAGCTGCCGGAGGGGCTGCGTGGCGCGTTCGACCTGAGCAGGGTCGGCATGTTCGGCCATTCCGCGGGAGGAGCGACGGCCGCCGCGACGATGCTGGAGGATCGGCGGGTCAAGGCGGTTTTGAACCTGGACGGACCCGCCCTCGGCAAGGTGGCCGCCAAAGGATTGGCCAAGCCGTACATGCTCATGGAGGCCGAGATCTTCGACAAGCCCATCCGCGGGCAGAAGGCCTTCTGGTCCCGGCTGAAGGGCTGGCGGCTACACGTGAAGACCAAGGGCGTCAAGCACAATTCCTATACCGACCTGCCGCTGCTGTACGAGCAGGCGGCGCCGGTGATCGGCCTGTCAAAGGAGCAGTTGCGAGCGGTAAACGGCACACTGTCGGCGGCGCGTTCCGTGGCCGTCACCCGCGCCTACACCATGGCCTTCTTCGATCTGCATCTACGGCGCAAAGGCGACCTGCTCGACAGGCGTTCCTCACGGTTTCCCGAGGTGCAGGTGATCGCCCGTTAGGGCTCACGCGACCAGATGAAGCCGCTCTCGTAGGCGTAAATGGTGGCATGCAGCCTGTCGCGGACCTGGAGCTTGGCCAAGATGGAGGCGACGTGCTCCTTGACGGTCGTGGCGCTGATGCCCAAGGCCGCGCCGATCTCGGCATTGGTCAGGCCGCGTGTGAGGTGCCACAGCACGTCGTCTTCGCGCGGGGTCAACGTGTTCAGCGCGGGGGCGGGTGATGGCAGGTGTGGGACCAAGCGCTTGATCAGCCGGGAGGTGATCGCCGGGTCGAGGAACGACTGGCCCGCCGCGGTCAGCCTGACCACCTCGATCACCCGCCTCGGCTCGGCGTCCTTGAGCAGGAAACCGCAGGCGCCCGCGCGTAGCGCGGTGTGGACATATTCCTCCAGCCCGAACGTGGTCAGCATCACCACGCGGACCGCCGGCAGCCGGCGGGTGATCGTGGCGGCGGCCGACAAGCCATCGGTGCCGGGCATCCGGATGTCCATCAGCACGACGTCCGGAACCTCGGTGATGGCCTGCGCGGTCGCCGCCGCCCCATCGGCGGCCTGGCCCACCACCTCGATATCGGGTTCGACCGACAACATCGCGGCGATCCCGGCCCGGACCATCGCCTGGTCATCGGCCACCAGCACCCGGATCACACGCCCACCTCGGGCAGCCAGATCCGCACCCACCTGTCACGGCGGGCCATGCCGCCGCCGGCCGCGTCGGCCACCGCCCGCAGCCGTCGTCTGGCCCCCGCATCCGCCATGCCCGAGAGCATAACCCCGGTGGGAAGGCAGCTCACCACGAGCATCCCATCGTGACTGAGAAGCTCGCGGGCGACCCAGAACGCTGTCGCCTCCACAGCTCCCTGCAGTTGGCGCGGCTCGCCGAGAAAGCGCACGACCGCTTCGTGGCGGGCCGCCAGTGCGGTGATCCCGGCCAGGCACGGGGGCGGGGCATTTTCGCCCATCGGGCTACGTAGCTCATCGAGCAGGTCCCGCAGGGCGTCCAGCCCTGCGCGCGCCTCGACCATCACGGTCTCCAGGTCCACGGCGGCCACCACCGCCTGCGCGCGCAGCAACGCCGTCGAACGCAGCCTGGCGGCGATCCTGGCCCGCTCCGCTCGTGCCGCTTCCTCGCTCAATCGGTGATGGCGCACGACGGCGGCGGCATGACGACCGGCCCGCCTGGTCGTGATCGCCACGCCTGCCGCCCACACCCCCGCCATCGGCATCAACAGGCAGACGCTCAGCACCGCCCAGACGCCCACGCGGTTACCGGTGATCTCCGGGCTCCAGGCCAGCGCCGCCCCGGTCGTCACCGCCACCGCCACCGGTGCCGGCCAGCTTCGCAGCCGCCTCGCCGCGCCAATGCCATACATCATGATCAACTCCACCCAGCCGCTCCACAAGAAGCCCCCGCCTGACGGCACCGGCCAGCCCGCCCATCGCGCCGCCACCAGGAGCGGATATATGGACAAGGCCAGGGGCACGGCCACGACCGGCCGGTGTGTGTGGAAACGCAGTGCCAGGGCGTGCACGACGAGCAGGGGCAGGAGTGGAACCAGCGTTGGCGCGGACAGCGGAGGACCTGCCCCAGGTATCAGCAGCCCGCCCACCGGAATCCCAGCGGCCAACCCCACCAGTGCCCACGTGTGCAGCCTGCCGCCTGGCCTCTCGGTGGCGGTCTGATCGATGGTCAGAGGGAGTTCCGCACGCACCGACCAGCCTCGTGCCGACCGGCCGGCCGACAGTGAGCCGCCCGCCGCCGCCAGGTCGGCCCGCAGCACCGAAAGGCCGCTCCCGCATCCCCCGGCGAACGGCTCGCCCGTCTCCGCACGTCCCCAGTCGTCGACCGTGACCACTAGCCGGTCGCTCCGCCGTGCCAGACCCACCTCGACGCGCGCTCCGTGAGCGTAGCGCCGACAATTGGTCAGTGCCTCGCGCACCACGCGGAAGGCCAGCGCGGCGATGAGCGGTGGCGCGGACTCCACGCTCCTGCGATAGACCGGTGGCCGCCCCGGCCATCCCGCGACCAGCGCGTCGACCTCTGCCAGGTCGGTTCGCGCCGCCCGCTGATCGAGGGCGGTCAGCCGGGTGAGCTCGGCCACGGCCAACCTCCCCTCTGTCGCCGCGTGCGCGCTCGCTTCGGCCTTCAGCCGGGGATCGGCGACGTGCAGCGCGGACGAAGCGCCGATCATGATGCCGGTCAGCCGATGCGCCGCGGTGTCATGGAGGTCGGCGGCGAGCCTGTGCCGTTCGGAGGCCGCTGCCAGGCCGGGCACTGCCCACTCTCCCGAGCGGTAGGCCGCCAGCGCCCGGCGTCGCGCCCCGCGCAGCCGGGCCGACCTGCCCAGGGCCCAGCTCGTCGCGCCCAGCCCCACAGCCAGTAGCGCCGTGCCGACGATCTCCAGCGGAGTCCGGCCGAGGACGGCGACGACACCCGTGGCCGCGACGATCGCGGCCGCGGCACTCCACGCCGTCACGCTCGCCGTGCACCGGTAGGCCACGTACGACAGGAGAACGACGGCTGCGAGCAAGCTGATCCACCACATAGCCACCCTCGCAGCTCATATGAAGACTCGTCCCACGCGGGCACAGTTGGTGTGACCGGCGGGTGAGGCCGCTGCCAGGAGCCCGAAGACAGCGGCCTCAGCGAGGATGGTTCGCATGTGTTCATCGTCACCGGTGACGGCCTCGTCAGGTGATCGCCAAAGGTACACCGGCCATCATCCGCCCGGCGGGTCGCGCACTCCTCCTTAGGAGAATCCGCTTCCTGCGGCCCGGTTGCACGATCTACGCCACGTCCATGCGACGACGCTGCTCCTTGCGGGCGTCGCCGTGCATGTCCGGGGTTGAGGAACAGCGGGACAGTCATTGGCGGTAAACCGCTGCGTCGCAGGTCGCGGAAGACCGTGCAGGGCGTCGGGGCGGTGTCCTCCGGAGCCGTGCCCTCACTTCAGCGGGCTCTGACCGCCTGGCCCTTTCGCATTCGACCAGCTCACCGCCACAACGAGAAACAAGATCTTTCTCACCGCCAACGACTGTCCCGCTTTTCCTCGACCCCGGAGCACACGATGCCCAAGAAGCAGACCAGCGCCGCCAAGCGCGCTCGCGCCGCCGTGTCCCCGCCGACCTGTGCTCGCGGGTGCTCGCCCGGCTCTTCCCGGACGCCCCGACGAGCACGGACCCCTGGCCCACCCTGCTGTGGGCCACCGGACG
>NZ_JBEXUE010000193.1:0-17636 GCF_040614275.1 Streptosporangium sp. NPDC006013 | reverse complement strand
CCAAGGGCCGCGCAACCGCGCGCTTCCAGATCACCGACAAAGGCGACGAATGACCTGAGATCCGCCCCGCGCAAGGTCTCAGCGTGCTTCTCCGCCCGCGAGGCGTCCGGGGCCGGGGCGAGCGCCCGCGCCCGCGCCGAGGCGGACGGCAGGTCGGCGGTGATCGCGTTGGCGACGATCTTCGCCGTGCCGTCGCTGAAGGCACGGAAGTTCGGCTCGGCGGCGAACAGCACCGCGTGGCCGCCTCCCACCGGCTCGTCGACAACCGCCGCCGTTCCGGCGAGTTCCTCGGCGCCCAGCGCGAAACCGGACAGGAACCAGTCGGGCGAGTCGGCGGCCGGGTAGGAGGTCACCACGTGCGAGGGGTTCGAGGCCCGCATGACCAGGTCGTACGCGTAGAACTGCATGACGCTCGACCCGACGTCCTTGCTCAGCGGCCCCTGGGCCACGTTCGTCCGGAGGAGCGTGCCGGGGATGTCCGAGGTCGGCTCGGTCAGCGTCACGCTGGAGACACCGGCCAGGGCGGCCAGCCGGGCGCCGCCCGCCCAGCCGACGTAGCGCCCGCCGCCGCCGACCCAGTCACGCAGCGCCGCGCGCCCGGCCTCGCCGAGGGCGTTGTTCGCCGAGTTGGACGAGCCGTCCGGCACGAGCAGCACGTCCAGCCCGCCCAGCTTGCCCGCGGCGACGTCGGCCGGCGTGAGCACCTGGTAGGACAGCTTCCAGTCGCGGTCCAGGCGGTGGCGGAGCCAGCCGGAGGACTCGGCCGCGTTCTGCGCGGTGCCACCGGACAGCTGCAGGACTCCGATCTTGCGGGAGGTGGTGACCTTGACCGAGGGGGCGTCCACCGCCTGTACCGGCGTCGCGACGGGCAGCAGCACCTGGCCCGAGGAGCCGCCGGAGACGTTGCCGAGCAGCGGCAGGCTCCACGCGGTCACGTCGTAGAAGTAGGGGAACGGGGTGTAGGTGTCCTCGTTCAGCATGGCCTGGACCCAGTGCTTCTGCGCCTGGGCCAGCGGGATCCAGTAGGTGCCCTTGGGCAGGGTGGTCTTCGCCTCAGGCCTGCCGTACGCCTTGAAGTCCTTGACCGTCAGCGGCGTGGCCAGCTTGTACACCTGGACGTCCATCCGCTGGAGCCGCCGTACGACGAGGTCGGTCTCCGCCTTCTTGGCCGGGTCGTCGGCGCGCAGGAAGTAGTGGCGCACCTTCCGGTCGGGCACCTGGGTGATGACCTCGTGGCCCGGGTTGTAGACCTGGTTCGGCTCCAGGTGGCCTTCGAGCCCCTGCTTGAGGGCGTCGGCGTACATACCGTGCCAGGTGGTGAGGATCTCGGTCTTCTTGGCCGCCGCCGCCGAGAGTGAGACCCACTGGGTGAGCCACTGCTCGAAGGTCCGGGCCGCGATCGGCGAGGCGTTGCCCTTCTCGAAGGTCATGCCCGCCGCGTTGAACCCGGCCGCCGGGACCGTGTCGCCGTAGCCCATGTAGAACAGGTCGTAGACGCTGCGGTTGAAGAACGGGATGCCACGCTTGGTGAACTCGTCGATCATCGCGGCGCCGTAGGTGTTGTTGACCCAGTCGACCGTCGGCTCGGCGATGTCGTGATAGATCGGGTCGGCGTTCGGCGGGAAGAAGTACTCGGTGCCGCCCATCTCGTGGGCGTCGATGAAGAGCTGCGGCGGATACTTCCGCATCAGTTCGATCTTGCCGTCGGTCTCCGGCTGGGTCCGCGCGAACCAGTCGCGGTTCATGTCGAAGGCGTAGGCGTTCCGCCTGGTGTCGGCCTCGCGGCCGTCGGGGTTCTGCGTCGGCAGGATCACCGTGACGGCGTTGTCCAGGATTCGCCTGGCCGCGCAGTCGTCCCGCCCGGCCAGGTCGTAGAGGGTCTTCAGCGCCGCGTCGGTGCCGCTCTCCTCGCCGCCGTGCACGTTTCCGGCGACCCACAGGATCGCGGGCGTGTTCCTGGCGAGGACCTTCGCCGCGGGGGCGGGGGTGAGGGGGTTGCGCAGCAGCTTGATGGAGTTCTCGATCGCGCGCAGGTTCCGGATGTTCTTCGGGGTGCCGACGATCGCGTACTTCAGTGGACGTCCCTGGGCGGTGGTGGCCAGGGTGCCGGAGACGACCCGGTCGCTGGCCGCGTCGATCGCGGTCAGCAGCGTGTCGGACTCGGCCGAGGTGACCTCCCGCTCGCCAAGGTCGAAGCCGAGGACACTCTTCGGCGTCGGCACCTTGCCGTGGTAGACGGCGGGAGTCTGGGTGGCGTCACAGGTGGTCACGGGTGGTGCGGCCGGAGTGGGGTCCGCCTGGGCGGCACCGGCTGGGAGGGTGATGGCGACGGCCAGAACGGCCGGCGCCACCACCTTGAAGCGCTTCAGCATGAAGTAAAGCTGTCATCTGTGAGAAATGACAGCAAGAGGTAAAATTTTACACTTGCGTTACGAATGGTGCTTTTGGGGCAAAGTGTGGTTGAAGGAGCGGATGATCCGGTCGTGGGTGGAGAGTCCGGGAGTTACGCGTGGCCGGAGATGCCACCGTCCACCGGGATCACGGTCCCGGTGAGGTAGGCGCCGGCGCGCGAGGACAGGAAGATCGCGGTGCCCGCCATGTCGTCGGGGCGGCCGATCCTGCCCAGCGGGACGTGGGAGGCGACCGCCGCGCGCATCCTCTCGTCCTGGAGCGCGAAGGCCATCATCTTCGACTCGAACGGCCCGGGGGCGATCGCGTTGACCGTGATCGACTCCTTGGCGAGCCGCTGGGACAGGTGCCGGGTGAGCATGTGCACCGCCGCCTTGGCCGCGGAGTAGGCGTAGTTCTCCATCGAGGGCACCCGGATACCGTCCACCGAGCCGATGTTGATCACCCTGGCCGGGGACTCGGGGCTCGCGGCGGCGCGGAGCAGCGGCAGGAACCGCTGGGTCAGGTAGAACACGCCCTTGACGTTGATCCCCCAGAGCTTGTCGAACGCCTGCTCGGGGTATTCCTCCAGTGGCGCGCCCCAGGTCGCCCCGGCATTGTTGACCAGCACGTCCAGCCGGGACTCCCGCTCCGCGACCGCCTCGAACAGGGTGGAGACCCCGTCCTCGGTGGACAGGTCGGCCGGGATGGCCGTACATCCCAGCTCCGCGGCGGTTTTCTCGACCTCGGCCGCCTTGCGGGAGGAGATGTAGACCGTGGCTCCCGCGTCGACGAACCCGGCCGCGATCATCCGGCCGATTCCCCTGGAGCCGCCGGTGACGACGACGATCTTGCCTTCCACCGAGAACAGAGTCATGTTCTGTAGCATGCCGCACCCCGACCGCCCCGTCCATACCGGACGGTCGGTCCAGCACCCCGCAGTAACTCCCGGGTACACATAAGCCCCTTTGTGTCGATTCGTGCCGAAGGGAGTGAAAAATAATGTCGGCAAATAAAACGAGAGTGAAACAATCTTCCACCGCTCGTTGACACGCGCCGTTTGTATGGTGTGCCTTCGTTGTCAATAAGTCACCGATCCGAAGGTGGGGCACACCATGGTCAGAACGGGTACGCGCCTGGCGGCGCTGAGCCTGGCGCTGTCGATGGCGACACTTTTCGTGGCGCACGCAGCACCCTCTGCCGCCCAGACCTCCCAGGGGGCGGCCGTGCGGTCACCCCAGGCAGAGAAGAGGATCGTCCGGCTGGGCGCGACGCAGAGCATGGACTCGATGAACCCGTTCCTGGCGGTCCGGGTGGTCTCGACGTCGATCCACCGCTGGATGTACGGCTTCCTCACGGTGCCCGATTCCAAGACCCTGAAGCCCAGCCCCGACCTCGCCGAGTCGTGGGAGACCTCACCGGACAAGCTGACCTGGACCTTCACCATGCGTGCCGGAGCCACCTGGTCGGACGGCAAACCCGTCACCGCCCAGGACGCCGCGTGGACCTTCAACAAGATCATGACGGATGACGGGGCCAAGACGGCCAACGGCCCCGCCGTCGAGAACTTCGACACCGTGACCGCGTCCGACGACCGGACCCTGGTCATCAAGACCAAGAAGCCCCAGGCCTCGATGCTGGAGCTGCCGATCCCGATCATGCCCAAGCACGTCTGGGAGAGCGTTCCCGACATCGGCACCTACGAGAACGAGACCTACCCCGCCGTCGGCAGCGGGCCCTACATCGCCGTCGAGCACAAGAAGAACGGCTATGTGAGGCTCAAGGCCAACCCGTCGTACTGGCGCGGCGCCCCCGGCATCGACGAGCTGCACGTCATCTTCTACGAGAACCCCGAGGCGGCGATCGCCGGTCTGAAGAAGGGCGACATCGACTGGATCGGCCGCCTGCAGGGCCCGCAGTTCGAGGCCCTCGCGGGCGATGCGAACATCACGCAGTGGAACACCCAGGGCCGCAGGCCCAGGAGGCCGGTGAGGGGCCCCGGCGCCGTACTAGCGGGTCGCGAGCACCCGGACGCCCAGGATCTCGCCGAGCAGGTCCGTGAGGCTCACCATGCCGACCACCTCGCCGCCGCCGTCCGTGACGAGGCCCAGGTGCGCGTGGGCGTCCTGGAGGGCGGAGACGGCGTCGGGGATCGTGGTGGCCTTGTCCAGGCGGGGCACCGGCCGGGCGAGCTCCGCGGGGCTGGCATCCGGCCGGACGAGGATGTCCCTGATGTGCACCACGCCCAGGACGTCGCGCGGCTGGCCGGAGGTGACCAGCAGGCGCAGGTGCCCGTCGCGCGCGGCCACCTCGCGGATGTGCGTGCCCGTCGCGTCGCCGGGCACCGAGGTGGCCTTGGCCAGCGGCAGCATCAACCGTTCGACCGGCTGCTGGTGGACTCGCAGGGCCCGGGTGAGCAGGTCGTGCTCGTCCCGGTCGAGCAGTCCCATCCGGCCCGACTCACCGACCAGCATCGCCAGCTGGACAGGGGTCCTGGTGGTGGCCAGTTCGTCCCTGGGATGCACGCCGAACAGCTTCAGGATCCCGTTGGTCAGGCCGTTGAGCGAGGCGAGCACCGGCCTGACGACCCAGGTGAAGCCGCGGAACGGCAGGGCCAGACCCATCGCGGCGATCTCGGGATGGGTCAGCGCCCACGACTTGGGAGCCATCTCGCCGACCACCATGTGCAGGAAGGTGATGATCGCCAGCGCGATCATCAGCGAGATGGGGACCCGCAGCGACTCGGGCACGCCGACCGCGCCGAAGACCGGTTCCAGCAGGTGCTCGACGGCGGGCTCGGTCACCATGCCCAGACCGAGCGAGCAGAGCGTGATGCCCAGCTGCGCACCGGCCAGCATCAGGGAGAGCTCCCTGCCGCCGCGCACGGCGGCGCGGGCGGCGATCCGGGTCAACCGGCCGCCCTTGCCCGCGAGTTCCTCCAGACGGTGCCTGCGGGCTGAGATCACCGCGAACTCGGCGGCGACGAAGAAGGCGTTGCCGATCAGCAGGGCCACACCGAGCAGCAGGGCGGCGGTGGTGCTCATCGTCGCTTCACCCCGCTCCGCTCGATCATGGAAGCCTCCGGGACAGGCTCGATCATCTGCGGCGCGGTCATCGCCGGATCATCCTCTCTCCCCGCCGTTCCCGGCGTCGCGTCCCCCACGGGATCGTCCTTTTGCGGTACGGCGAGCGACAGTCGTACCCACTCGGGGACCCTGCGCTGCACCGACAGCACGGTGAGCAGCGCGTCCTTCTCGTCGGCGCCGTCGTTCTCCAGGGGGTCGTTCCGCAGGGTCAGCGTGACGGTCACGCTGTCACCGGGCTCGGCCATCCGGCCGAGGGTGGCGAGCACGAGGCCCGCGACGGTGTCGTAGTCGTCGCTCTCCGGAAGCTGCAGCCCGATGGCCCGCTCGATCTCGTCCAGCCTGAGCGTGCCCGGCAGGTCCCAGATGCCCTCCTCACCCGCGACGACCCCCGCGGGCTCCGGGTCGTTCTCGTCGACGAGCTCGCCGACGAGCTCCTCGGCGAGGTCCTCGACGGTGACCACGCCGGCCAGACCCCCGTACTCGTCGATGACGCACGCCAGGTCGTCGCGGGCGGCGCGCATGCGCTCCAGCACGACGGGGAGCGGCAGGGAGGTGGGCACCAGGAGCGCGGGACGGGTGATCTTCTCCAGTGTCCCGGTGCTCAGCCCCGACTTGAGCAGCTCGCGCACGCCGGTGACGCCGACCACGTCGTCGCCGTTCTGGTCGCAGAGCACCGGGTAGCGGGAGTGACCGTGCCTGCGGACGGCGTCGATCAGGTCGGAGATCGGACGCTCCTCCCTCAGCAGCACCACGCGGGGACGCGGCACCATGACGTCCTCGGCGGTACGGTCGCCGAACTCCAGCGCGCGCTCAAGCAGCTCCGACAGCCGTGGCGGCAGGTCGCCGGTGCTGGCGGACTCGGAGATGATCCGGGACAGCTCCTCGGGGCTGGCGCCGTGCTCGATCTCCTCCACCGGCTCGACGCCGACCCGGCGCAACAGGCCGGTGGCGGCGGAGTCGAACAGCCGGATGACCGGTCCGGCGATCCGCAGATAGATCAACGTCGAGCGGGCAAGGAACTTCGCCACCGGCTCGGGACGGGCGATGCCCAGGTTCTTGGGGGCGAGCTCGCCGAGGACCATCTGGATGATGGTGGCGACCGCGACGGCCAGCGCCACGGCGATGCCGGGCACGGCGCCCGACGGGACTCCCGCGGCCTCCAGCCAGGGGCGGATGACCGTGGCGATGGCGGGTTCGGCGATGAAACCGACGAGCAGCGCGGTGACGGTGATGCCGAGTTGCGCGCCCGACAGCATGAACGACAGGCGTCCCGTCACCTCCAGCGCCCGTTCCGCGGCCACGTCGCCCGAGTCGGCCTGCTCACGCAGCACACCGCGGTCCGCCGCGACGAAGGCGAACTCCTGGGCGACGAAATAGCCGGTGGCGAGGGTGAGCAGAAGTACGGCCAGCAGGCCCAGAGCCGTGTTCACCGGGTAGCTCTCCCGGTCGGTTCAGCGGTTCCCGTGCGTTTGCACGGGCAGGTACTCCACGAGTCCGGAGTGGACACGATCATCCTTTCGAGCAGAGGTAGTTCTCTACCGTAACGATCCGGGTAGGGGTTGATGTTTCCGGATCAGCAGACGATCGCATTGTCGGTGGCTAACAACCTGTCTGAGTACTTTTACATAGGGAAACCTTGGGGACCCTGCGGCATGCGCGTGAGCCGCGACGTAGCGTCGATAATGACGTTTTCACCATGAGATCAAGAAGTGGCGGGACACGACGTGGCTGACTGGCCCGAAGACGACGATCGCACTCGCGCGCTGCGATCGCCCACGCCTGGGCCCGCGCCGCAGCGAGCGGCCGGGCAGCCCGCCCACCCCTTGCCGGGCGGGCCGGCGGCGTCCCCCCGGCGGGGGGCGTCCGCGGGCGAGGAGGTACCGCCCCCACGAGGAGGCTCGCGGGTGTACGGCAAGGCCAGGTCGGGCTCCAGCCCGGTCAGACCGCTGAACGCCCCCTCCGACGGCTCCCGCGCCGGCTCCGGCGGCCCGGGCGGCGGCGGGCCGGGTGGCGGCGGCGGGCCGCGGCTGCCGAGCTGGCGCCCGAAGCGTCCGGGCAGGCTGATCGTGCGGATCCTCGCCGGGCTGCTCGTCGTGCTGCTGGTCGTGGCCATCGGCGGATATTTCATGATCAACTCCCGGCTGACCAGGATCGAGGCGCTCACCGACTACGAGGGCCGGCCCGCCGACACCCCCGGCACCAACTGGCTGCTGGTCGGCTCCGACAGCCGGGAGGGCCTGACCGCGGCACAGCGTAAGAAGCTCGCCACGGGCAAGGCCGTGGGCCGCAGGACCGACACAATGATGCTGCTGCACATCCCCGACGGTGACGGCCGCCCGACCCTGGTCAGCCTGCCGCGTGACTCCTACGTGCCGATCGACGGTCACGGCAGCGACAAGCTCAACGCCGCCTACGCCTTCCAGGACGGCGGCCCCAAGCTGCTCGCCAAGACCGTGGAGAAGGTGACCGGGCTGCGGCTCGACCACTACATGGAGATCGGCTTCGGCGGCTTCGTGGGCATCGTCGACGCCATCGGCGGGGTCGAGATCGACGTCAAGCAGGCCATCAAGGACCCCAAGGCCGGGATCAACCTGAAGAAGGGGCTCCAGCTCATGGACGGCGGGACGGCCCTCGGCTACGTCCGTACCCGTGCCACCGGCACCATCCCCGACCTCGACCGGACCCAGCGCCAGCGCCAGTTCTTCTCCGCGGTGGTGAAGAAGGCGGCCAGCCCCGGGGTCCTGATCAACCCCTTCACCTCCGTGCCGCTCGCGCTGAGCGCCGCCGACTCGGTGTCCGTGGGCGAGGAGACCGGTGCCTTCGACCTGCTCTCGCTCGGTCTCGCCATGGGCGACAACCCGGTGACCACCGTCGTCCCGGTCGGCTCCCTGCCCACCATCAACGGTCAGGCGGTCGTCAAGTGGGATCGGGAGAAGGCGCTGCGCCTGTTCGACGCGCTGGCCGAGGACAAGCCCGTCCCCAAGGACGTCCTCGCCAAGTAGGCGTCCCCCGCCGTGGTCGTAAGCACTCCGTAAGCGGCGCGCGACCACGGCACCGGTAGCGTCGATCCCGAGGCCGGTCTCGGCCTCGAGGACCAGAGCCGGGGCCCCCACGCCGGAGGTATTCGATGAGGATCAAAAGACTGCTCCGACACCCCGCCACGTGGGGCGTTCTGGCGGTCGGTGCCGTCGTGCTCGGCGTCGCCCTCTACCTGTTCCAGCCCTGGCGCCTGTTCACCACGGTCGAGGTGAACGAGGCGTTGCCGGCCGTGGCCGTGACCTCCGGGCCGGAGGCGACCCCGGTGGTGGAAGACGGGGCGAGCGAGCCCGCCAAGGCACCCGAGGAGCCGAAAAACCTGGCCAAGGGCACGTTCATCTCCCACGAGCACGAGACCACGGGCAAGGCGAGGGTGCTGGAGCTCCCGGATGGGAGCCGGGTCCTGCGGATCGAGGACCTGGACACCTCCGACGGCCCGGATCTGCGGGTCTGGCTGAGTGACCAGCCCGTCAAGGAGGGCAGGGCCGGATGGTTCAACCTGGACGACGGCAAGCACCTCGAACTCGGCGAGCTGAAGGGCAACCGGGGTAACGCCAACTACGCCATCCCCGCGGGGGCCGACCTCGACAGCCTGAAGAGCGTCACCATCTGGTGCAAGCGCTTCGGCGTCTCCTTCGGCGCCGCCGCCCTCACCTGACACAATGCCCGGATTATGAGTGTTTCCGAGGAACTGCATGCCATTGGCCGCCCGCTCGTCGAGGTGCAGCTCGCGCACCCGACGGTGGTCGGCATCGCGCGAGGGGACCTGCCCGAGCCGGTGTTCCGGTCCTGGCTGGAGCAGGACTACCTGTTCCTGCTCGACTACGTCCGGGTTTTCTCGCGACTCGCCTGGCAGGCCCCTGACGGGCACCTGGGCGACCTGGTGGATCTGGCCCACGCCACGTTCCACGAGGAGTTGAACCTGCACCGTTCACTGTCTGCGGAGTTCGGTGCCGATCTCGGCGGGGTGCGAAAGGGGCCTGCCTGTGCGGCCTACACCTCCTTCCTGCTCGACTCCGCGGCCGTCTACGCCGATGGCCTGGCCGCGCTCTACCCCTGCATGTGGGGTTACTCCACGCTCGGTCGGGCCCTGGCCGAGAACCCGCCCGACGAGCCGCGATACCGTGCCTGGGTCGACACCTACGCCCACCCGGCCTTCGCCGAGCTGACCGAGCGCATCGCCGTGATGATCGACGAGGCGGCACCCGATCCCGGCAGGGCGGGAAAGCTGTTCACCGAGGGAATGGCCCACGAACTCGCCTTCTGGGACGTGCCCTGAGCCCGTCCCCTCGTGACCGGCTTTCGTCTTTCCCGGCCTCCTGACTTCCCTCGCCTCCGGCTCCGCTCTCCTCGGCAGCGGTCTCGCCGATCCTTCGGCCACGGGGCGCCGAAGGTTGGTCGATCCAGTCGGTTAGTTGTGGTGAATTAGCTCACTATCAGGGGAAATTGAGAGTCCGGATGAGGGCGTCCGAGAGGCTTTGTGCACCCATCAGGTGTGGGAGTTGGAACAATGGGCGCATGAGTGTTCCTGAGGTCGAGGTACGGGCCGTGCCGGATGACGCGTTCCTGCTCGACGTACGTGAGAACGACGAGTGGCGTGCCGGGCACGCGCCGGGAGCCGTCCACATCCCGCTGGGTGAGCTGCAGTCCCGGGTCGACGAGGTGCCCAAGGACGCCCCCGTCTACGTGATCTGCCGGGTCGGCGGCCGTTCCGCCAACGCCACCGCCTGGCTCAACCACGTGGGCCGGGACGCGATCAACGTCGGCGGCGGTATGCAGTCCTGGGAGGTGGCGGGGCGTTCGATGGTCGCCGAGAGCGGTCAGGACCCGTTCGTGGCCTGAGTGGCCTGAGCGGTCTGAGCGGTTTCAGTGGCCCGGGGGCCTGAATCGACGTCCATCGAGGAGGCGGTCCTTGCCAAGGAAGGAATAAATGGCATAAACGGGGCGAATTATTTATCGTGGGAGCTCGGGTGTGACCGGGCTGAGAGGGCGGAACCGCGCAGAGGGTCGCACAGACCCTCCGACGCGCCGCCGACCGCATGAACCTGTCCGGATGGTGCCGTCGCGGCCCATCACGTGGCCCCCGCGCAGGTCAGAGGCCGCCTACAGGTGGTGTAGGTGGCCCCTTTGGCGTCCGTACAGCTACGAAGTACAGCACTAAATGCGTGTTTTCGAACCCGGGATCCGTGTTACCTAGCTTTACCGATGCCGATAAGCAACGAGTCTGGAAGTATCACGTCCGCCTTTGCGGCGGACTTCGCCATTGGCCCCGGGAAGTGCCAATGGCGGCCGATACCTTGCGTCAACCCACGCGACACGACATGAAGGAGTGCTCATCGTGACACCCGAGACGGACCCGGCGACTGACCTCAGCGGGTGGGGTGCCGCGCTGGCCAGTGCCTTCGAGATACTGCTCGGTGGAAAGCCGACCGTCGACCCCGCCGCCAGATACGGGGTGTATTACGCCTCGGACCCCCTCGACGAGTTCCTGTTCCCGAATCCCTGGGCCACCCCTGACGCGCTGTCAGGTCGGGAGCCGAGGCACCTTCCGGATTCGGACGGTGAGCACCCCTTCTCCCCTTGGGCATGGCAGTTCAACCTGAGCGAGTCGCTGTTCCGCTTCGACGCCGAACTCCTGGCAGGAACGGGACCGTGGGGCGACGGCGGGCACAAGGGCCCCCGGCCGTTCGACGACACCTTCGTCGCCGACCTGCGGACCGTCTCCTCGGTCGATGAAGCCGGTGAAGTGCTGGTGCACGGCGCGGAGTTGGGACCGCTCCTGGGCCGCCATGGCGTCGACCTGACCAACAACAAATCCAAGAAACTGAACGGCTGGCTGACCGTGCTGCTGCGCGTCGCCACCGATGGCACTCTCACCGATGCGATGCGGGCCGCCACGTTCACCGAGCGTGGCCCCGAACACCTGGTGTCGATTCACGACATGGATGACGCCCGCTCCGCCGACGAGCCCTGGGAAGAAAGGCTGAGCGCGGTCACCCATCCCGCGCTCCGCGACCATCTCCGCATGCTCTGCCTCACCGAGGACGACGCGCGCAGCGAGGGTGGCTTCTACTGCGGCACCGACCACTGGCCGTGGACCGATGTCCTGGAAGCGGTCGGCTGCTCCCTTGTCGCAGGCTGGGGGTTCGGCGAGTCCCAGGCCGGTACCGCCGTCGTGCGATTGCCAGACAAACCAGGAGCGCGCTGAGCACGCCGCTTCATATGAACTTCGTCGGGTCCAGCGGCTTCCCCAGAGGGGAGGTGAAGACCAGGCCCGTTTCCTGCCACTGCCCCGCGGCTTCCCCCTGTCGTGGTCCTCTAGACCCAGAGGCCGGACGGCTTGCCGTACAGCCGTGAAGTACAGCTACCCCTACGTAGCTGTACTTCTGCAGACGTGTACGGACTCGTCTCGTGAGACGGTCGCGCGAACCCCGCGCTGGCCGAATCCAGACAGATGGTGCATCATGATGGGCGCGAGCTGGGGTGATCTCGGCTTTGCGTATCAACCAGCGCGGGAGCTTGGGGCAACCAGGCTGAGAGGGCAGCTACAGCTGCTGCCGACCGCATGAACCTGTCCGGGTAATGCCGGCGTAGGGAGCGTGTGATGTCGCCTGCCGTCGTTGACTCCAAGTCAGCCGAGGCTCCCCTCACCCTCGACGAGGCTCCTCCCAAGGAGCTCGGCGTGCTCGACCAGGGCGCGCTCTGGGCCAACCTGGGGGTCAGCCTGCTCGGATTCTCCGGCGCGATCGCGCTGATCGATCCGCTCGGCGACCGGCCGCTGAGCTTCGTGGCCGCGGTCCTGGCCGCCGTCGTGGGCAGCGTCATCGGCACCGCGATGGTCGGCCTGGCCGCCATTCCCGGGCAGCGGACCGGCGCTCCGGCGATGGTCCTGCTCCGCGGGCTGTTCGGCGCCAGGCTCTCGTACCTGCCGACCGTGCTGAACATCATCCAGATGTTCGGCTGGGGCGCGTTCGAGCTCTGGGTCATCGCCCAGGGCGCCCAGGCCATCGCCGGATCCTTCGGGATCGAGGTGCCGTACGCGGTCTGGGTGGTCGTCGGAGGGGTGATCACCACCGCGCTGAGCATCCGGCCGCTGGGAGCGGTCCGGTTGCTCCGCCGGTACGTCACCGCGGGCGTGGTCGTCTCGATGATCTGGTTCGCGGTCGCCCTGTTCAGCCGGGGACCGTCCATCGGCGGTGGATCGTGGGAGGCCTTCGCGCCCTCGGTCGACTACGTGATCGCGCTGTCGGTCTCGTGGGTGCCGGTCGCGGCGGACTTCGCCCGGTTCTCCAGGTCCGGCAGGGCCACGTTCACCGGTGTCGTCGGCGGCTACACGATCACCCAGGTGGCCTGCCTGGTCCTGGGAATCGCGGCGCTCGCCCTGGTCGGCAACGACACCGAACGGGTCTGGGACCCCTTCGTGGCCGCGGCGCTCGGCCCGCTGTTCTTCGGCATCCTGGTGCTCCGGGAGACCGACCAGTCGTTCGTGAACGTCTACTCCACCACCATGTCGCTGCAGAACCTGATGCCCAGGCTGGACCGCAGGGTCATCTCCGTGGTCATCGGAGTACTGGTCACCCTGCTCGCGATCTTCGTCAAGGTCGATACCTACACCGCGTTCCTGAGCCTGATCGGTGCGGTCTTCGTGCCGATGTTCGCGGTGCTCGCCGTGGACTACTTCCTGCTCGGCGGCGCCAGGCGCTGGGACACCTCCGACAGCGCGCCCTCGCGCTGGCTCATGGTGGCCCCGTGGCTGCTGGGCTTCGCGGCATGGTGGATGCTCGCCGCGCTGCCGGTCGCCCCGGAGCTGGCCTGGTGGACCTCGTTCTGGACCGATGCCCGTGACCTGCTCGGCTTCGTCCCGCAGCCGTGGATGAGCGCGGCCGTCGGCGCGTTCCTCGTCGCGGCTCTCGTCACCCTGGGCGCCGGTACGCTCCGGCGCCGTCCCTGACCGGGCGGAGGCGCGCTACGCGCGGGACTCGATGCGCAGCAGGCGTTCCTTGGCGGCCGAGCCCCCGGCGTACCCGCCAAGGACCGACTCGCTCTCGACGACCCGGTGGCACGGCACGATGACGCACACCGGGTTGCTGCCCAGCGCGTTGCCGACCGCGCGCAGCGCCCGCGGCCTGCCGATCCGCTCGGCGATCTCGCGGTAGGTCGTCACCGTCCCGTACGGCACCGAGAGCATCATCTGCAGCACCGTCCTGGAGAACTGGGTGGCCAGGCGCAGGTCGACCGTTGTGGTGAAGGCACGGAGCCGGGCGGAGAAGTAGGCGTCCAGCTCCCGGCGGACCGGGTCGAGCCGCCGGGGGTCCGGCCCGATGAAGGTGCCGACCTCCCTGCTGATCCGCTCGAAGACGACGTTCTCGTCCTCGTAGCTGCAGGCCACCACACCCCGGCCGGTCACGGCGAGGGTAAGACGCCCCAGCGGTCCGTCGAGCGTGCCGAACGCGATGTCGGGATGGCTCGTGCCGACGTAGTCGGGCGAGGTCACCCGTAGCAATGCATCGATGTCGCCGGATGACATGGCCCCACCCTTTCGTATCCAGGTGTGTGGTGACCGCAGAGTATCGGACGGATCGCCCGGCCAGTGGCAACACGTGCGGGACGAAAGTGCCAAGATCAGGCCGGTTGAGACGGCACTATGGGTGTGTGGTGGACTACACGGCCGACAATGACGGGGGCATCGGCCGGGCGGTCGTGGCCGACGCGCCCAACGCGATCGTCGCCATTGATCGTGAACAGACGGTCATCGCCTGGAATCCCGCGGCCGAGCGCCTTTTCGGCTGGCCGGCCGAGGAGACGGTCGGCCGGCGGGTTCCGGTGGTTCCCGAGGAGCTGATGGCCGAGCACAACGCGGTCCTGGAGAAGGTCCGCACCGGTGGCCAGGTGTCGCTGCGGACCAAGCGGTTCCGCCGGGACGGCAGCCTGCTCGACCTGCGGGTCGACACCGGCGCGCTCTCCTCGCGGGACGGCACCCTCAGCGGTTATGTCAGCGTCTACCACCTGGCCCAGGACGACGAGAGCGCCAACGACCGCAACGCCCGCCGGGCACAGCTCGTCCGCCGGCTCACCGACGTGGTCGCCGACATCAACGCCGAGCTGGAGCTGCCCGCGGTGCTCGACCGGATCGCGGCCAGCCTCGCCGACCTGACCGGGGCCGACGCGGGCGGGTTCGTGCTCATCGAGGGCGACCGGCTCCGCCTCGTGGCCCGCCACAACCTTCCCGGCTCGATGCGGAACTCCACGGCGGACCTCCGCACCAGCCTGGTCGGCAAGCTGTTGCGCGAGGGCAGGACCATCCTGCTGGAGACCGGTGACCAGGACCGGCTGGACGAGCTGATCTGGTCGCAGCTGCCCGGCCTGCACACCATCGCGCTCGGTCTCGCGGCCATGGGCGGGCGACCGTACGGCGCGCTGTACGCGCTCTTCGCCAAGCGCAAGGTGGGCCACCTGGAACTGGAGTTGCTGGAGCTCCTCGCGGGTCACGCGGGCATCGCCGTGGGCAACGCGATGGCCTACCAGGAGGCCGTACGGCAGCGGGCCCACGAGCGAGCGGTGTTCGACGCCAGCGCCGACGGCATAGCGGTCCTCGACGAGCTGGGCCGGGTCGTCCAGTGGAACCCGGCCGCCAGCGAGCTGACCGGCTTCCACTCCGCCGAGGTGATCGGCGGTCCGCCCCCGTTCCAGCTCCCGGCACCGGGAGAGAAGCTCACCATCCAGTTGCCCTCGGGCATCTGGCTGGACGTGCTCTGCGCGGAGATCGTGGAGACGGGCGAGATCGTGGTCGACTTCCGCGACATCACCCGCGCGAAGGAACTGGAGGAGGCCAAGGACCTCTTCCTGGCCACCACCAGCCATGAGCTCCGCACCCCGATCACCGTGGTCCGCGGCTTCGCCGGCACCCTCGACGACCGCTGGGACAGCATGACCGACGCCGAGCGCCGTGCCGCAGTGCACATCATCGCCGAGCGGGCCCGTTCCCTCGGCCAGCTCATGGACCACCTGCTGCTGGGCTCGCGCGCGGGGGCCGGCGAGCTCACGCTCAGGATCGAGGGCTTCGACCTGGCCGAGCTGGTGCGGGGAGCCACGTTGGGCCTGCCGATCCTGTCGGATCTGCACCGGGTCGAGGTCGACGTCCCCGATGACCTGCCCCTGGTCTCCGGCGACGCGCTGGCCACCGATATCCTGCTGGCCCAGCTGCTGGAGAACGCTTTCAAATATTCGCCGGACGGTGGTCTGATCAGGGTAGAGGCATGGGTGGATGGTGACCGGGTGGTGTTGGTCGTGGACGACGAGGGCGTGGGCATCGCCCACGCCAGCAGGGAGCGCGTCTTCGACCGCTTCGTCCAGGCGGACAGCGGTGACCGCCGCAGGTTCGGCGGAGTCGGGCTTGGTCTCTACATCGTGCGCAGCCTGGCACGGGCCCAGGGAGGAGAGGTGTCGGCGCATCCACGCCCCGCGGGCGGCACCCGGATGAGGTTGGCACTCCGCATCGCCGACACGCCGGACGCTCTTACCTGATCGACACGCCAAGGCGGTAACGAGTCGGTAACGGATCCGCTGATCTATTGTCGAATGTGCACAAGCTGTAATTGCTGCTCGGTTTCCGAGGCTATCTAACGGGGCATTTCGGTCGTACTGGGGTGAGTTCCTCAGGGGGGAAAGGCATACGGGGAGGTGAGTGCGTCGAGCGTCGTGTTGTTGCCGTATGCACCGTCCAGCGTCGCTGTCGCACGCCAACGCCTCTGCTCTGACCTGCAGGAACGGGGTGTGTACGAGACCGCTATAGACGACGCGGTGCTCGTGGTCAGCGAGTTGCTGAGCAATGCGCTGCGTCACGCGCATCCGTTGCCGTCGGGGCAGATCAGGGTGTCATGGCACTGGACCGAGGAGCAGGTCGAGGTTGCGGTGAGTGACGGTGGCGCGGCCACCGAGCCAAGGGCAGGGCGCCCGACGCTCTCCTCTCTGGGAGGGCGAGGCCTCGGAATCGTCGAATATCTGGCCTCGACATGGGGAGTCAGGCACGAGGGGGACATCACCACGGTCTGGGCGGTGGTCACGGCGGTCAACACGGTAGGTAACGGCCATGTTTCCACCCCCGAACCCGCCCTCAGGGAATGCGGATAGTCCTTCCGCCGGGTGCCGTCCCGCTTCGCCTGTCATGAAGCGGGACGGCACCTCCTTCGTCCGGAGTGTCGTCAGCCTCCGGCGAGCGCGGGCCGGTGCAGTACCGCCCGCTCCCCGGTGCTCCAGGCCGTCGTGACGAGCAGGTAGATTCCGGCCGCGAGCGGCAGCACCGCCGCGACCAGCACGGTCCCGTACGGCAGCAGGGGCAGCATCCGGCGCAGCGCCGCGGGCTGGACGTCCTCGCTCATCGTGCTCCGCGTCTGGCGGGAGGCGACCCACGCCACGGCGACGAGCAGCAGGAAAAGCCCGGCGAAGATCAGGGTCGGGCCGCTGAGCAGCCCGAACCCGGCCACCGTGCCCGCGAACTGCTGGCCGAGCGGCACCCCGAGGAGCCCGTGGGTCAGCAGCGCGTTGGCCTGGCCGGCGATCGTCGAGGAGACGAACGCCTGGTAGGTCACCATGAGGAACGGCAACTGCGCCACCGACGGCAGGCAGCCTGCCAGCGGTGAGGTCCTCTCCCTGGCGTAGAGGGCGGCCAGTTCCCGCTGGAGCCGTTCGGGATGGCGGCCATGGCGTTTCTGGAGTTTCCGGACCTCAGGCGCGAGGTGGATCCTGGCCCGCTCGCCCCTGGCCCGCATGACGCTGAGCGGGAGCAGCAGGAGCCGGACGAGGAGTGTGAAAACGACGATCGCGAGCGCGGTGGAGCCCAGTGGCCCCGCGAGCGCGGTGATGAGGTCGGCGGTGAACCCGATGACGGGGTCGAACATGGTTGGGGCCCTTCTGACCGGAGTGGAGACGGTACAGAGGACGCCCGCGCACCGCGGGGGTTTTCAGAGCGCGTGCGCGCGGCACACGGTGGTCGCGGGGGGTTACGCGGGCGCCGGGCCCGCGGAGGGTGCTCTGGGCCGGGATCTCCCGGCCGCGTCGGGGTCGCGTTGCCGGACGAACATCGTCCGCCTGGCCCGATCGCGCCGCGACAGCGGCGACCGCGCCCGC